>JAOUJW010000033.1 GCA_029882975.1 Gammaproteobacteria bacterium | reverse complement strand
GTTTTCACTTTTAGCCGAAGTGATTAACGATGTAAGATTTGTAGATGGAGTAAAGAAACAAACAGTTAAACGTCAAAGGAGCGCTGCCTGATCATGGTCGCGTACACCAGATTTGACTATAACTCTTTTTCTACTCAGGTAATATTTCAACTTTATCAAATTCTACGATTTGATCTGTAGTAAGTTGAGCATGCCCACCTTTTCCGTACTCCGGGTATGAATTTGTAATGGGCTCTAACTCTGGTCCTTGACTACCTCAAATTTCACACTACCACACTATCGTCAAACTCCCCCACATTCAATTCTTCAATTTCTCCGTTACCCCAGTTCTCTGGATAAATTCCCAAATCCACACAGCGATGAAAGCTGGAGTGTGGCCAGTCCCTCACACGGGCCACGTGACCGTGTTTTACGGGATTATAATGCAAATAATCCATGTGCTTTTCATAATCCCGGTCATCACGGATGAAATGCTCCCAATAGCGGCGTAGCCATATTCCGCGTTCGCCTCGGGTTTGCCTTGTGGTATTCAGCCGTTCGGTTTTCGGTAGGGATTTGACGAAGTGGGTTTTGATTAATCGCCAACGTGTAGCGTAATCCTGGTCGCCTTCAGGTAGGGTCCAAATACAATGCATGTGATCCGGTAAGACTACCCAACCATCGATGTGAAACGGTAATTTCGTTTTGACCTTTTTTACGGCGGTTCGTAAAGAATCGATATGATCCACCAACAAGCGATTAGGATAGCGTTGCAATAAATTGACGGTAAAGAAATAGCAACCGCCGGGATGTTGGGTGCGGCGGTAGTTGGGCATGGGAGTTTTAGTTAATTATGTGGTGTATTGAAGTCTGCTTGGCGGAATACGCAAAAAACGCTATTCCGCCCTACGTCTTACGATTTCATTTTTTTACATAGGAATTGAAACATACTTCGCACACTACATTTAAATCCAATACCCATTTCGGATAATCATCAGGCAAAGGTAACACGTCAATTAGCTCTAAACCGTTCGATTCCGCATAAGACTTTGACAAATAGAATGTATCGACCACCTCTCCTTCAAATTCATAATTCACAATGTGCGTACTACAAGTTTCTTTACAGCGTATAGATTGTTCAATATCTGGAGATACTTGAACACCGCCTTGATCACCATGTTCCTGACAGTGAATCATCATTTTGCAGAACTTCCTTTTAAAATTCTAAATAAATGCTTGGACTGCGCCGACCCCTGAGGCGCAGGAGTTTCAAGACCACCAGCATCTAACACATCACAAACATGTGAAACACAACTGTTATCTATTTTGTCATATGCACCTAAGTTTCCTTGATCCATAAGTTCCTTCTGTTTGGCTATGGCACTTTGCGCATCTGGTATGTCTATTGTAGCAGAAGACTTAATTGGCTTTGATGGAGGTCGCACATCCGCGTCCACAATTTGGGTCGTACTACGATCTGCCGATGTTATTACCTGATGAGTTTTCTGCTGCGATGATGAACTATTTATCTCAACACTAAAGTGACCACCTTCATGAAAATTTACTGTAGCGGTTCCCTGCGTACCACAATCCTTCGAACTCAACCCCAACGGATCCACCCACCCCGTAGGGTTTGGCGCATACTCGTAGTTGTTGGTGCCGCCCAGTAAACCAATGGGGTCGACGGAGGTAAAACGCCCAATGACCGGGTGGTAGTAGCGATTACGGTTATAGTGTAGCCCAGTTTCCGTGTCGTAGTACTGGCCTTGGAAGCGGATGGGGTTTTCTATGGCTTCCACTTCGTATTGTACGACACTGCCGTAGGCTTTGTAGCGGGCTTCCCATACCACCTCTCCCACGCCATCGGTGACTAGCTGGGGTGTGCCCAGGTGATCGGTGTGATAGTGGTAGATTTGACCGTCTCGGACTTGAGCCAAGGGCACGTAGCTGTTGGGTTCGTGCAAATAGGTGATGTTCAAATTATTGCGTTTTTCCGCCAGGATGACATCGCCGCTCCACAGGAAAGTGGTTTCGCCAAACGCGTCTTGCTTTTTGACCCGGCGTCCGAAGGGGTCGTAGCAATAGTTGAATTCCTGCCCGTCTTTTTCCACCCGTGTCAATTGGTTCTGGTGGTTGTAGTGAAACCGGGTTTCTTTCTTGCCTTTCTTCTGGCTGATGAGATTGCCGACGTCGTCGTATTCGAAACGGTAGTCTTGAAATACCTGCAGCCGGTTGCCTTTGACGAACCCGGCGGATTGACCGCCGGCTTTGGCCTGCGCCACTTGATCGAAATCCAAAATATTCCCGGCTGGGTCAAAGGCAAAACGTTCCTGGGTTAGGCCTTGTACGGCTTGCAAACGATCCAGCGCGTCGTAGTGGAACTTAGTTACACCGTGTTTAAAGTCGTCGATGAATTTCAGATTACCGGCTTTATTGTAACGGTAACTGCGTTCCAGAATAGGATGATGGTCTTTTGCTTGAGTGCTTTGCTTAATAAGCCGACCCATGGGATCGTAATCAAAATGACTTTTTAGTTCACCGCTTTCACGAACAATAGCCCGTCCCTGTTGGTCGCGTTGGACCTGGGTGACGGTTTCACCGTTGTAGTTAACTTGGGTGTATAAGCCTAATTCGTTGTACTGGAACTGGATGCGTTCGTCGCCGGGTAATTGAGTCTCGATTTTTTGCCCGATGTCGTTATAGCCATGACGGATACAATCTCCGTTTTGCCATTCCTCGATTAAACGACCGACGGCATCGTATTTAAAACTGAGTTTGGAATGGTGGTTTTCCGCGGCACTTAAGCGGCCCAAGTTGTCGTATTGAAAGCGACTGACTTCCTGGTCGGACGATTGTTTTTGCAACAAACGGCCATTGTTATCGCGTTTAAACTGGGTGATTCGATGGGCGCCATCTGCGTGTTGCAGCAAGTGTCCGGCAGCGTTGTAGCTGTACTCTTGTACCCGACCGTCGAAACCCACTTCCTTTATGAGGCGTTCGTTCTTGTCGTAGTGCAGCTCATAGCGATCATTGTTTTCATTGATGAGTGCGGTCAGGTTGCGCTCGGCATCGTACTCGTACATAAAGCGCCGACCGTTGGCATCAATGCGTTCCACCGGTTGACTTAGACCGTCATAGCGGTATTGGGTGGTACGGCCCAGCGCGTCGATATGATGGGTCAAATGGCCACCGGGCGTGTATTGCAGTTGAATGTTGCTGTTGTCCGGGTTAAACACCTGAGTGATGTTGCCATTGCCATCGTAAAAATACAGGGTTTGTTTACCCTGGCTGTCGGTGACTTTGCTTACCTGGCCGCGAGCATCATATTGATACTCCGTACGATTGCCGGCGGCATCGGTTTGAGCAATAAGCTCATGCTTCTTGTTCCATTCGTATTGCCGACTACGACCGCCGGCATCGGTGACCTGGATCAGGTTGCCTCGTTTGTCGTATTTGTATTGGGTGGTGGCGCCGTTAGGATCGATAGTGGCGCTAAGACGGCCCTTGCTGTCGTATTTGCGCTGCCATTTATTACCTTGGGCATCGATTAAAGCAACCGGACGACCGCCCAGATTGTAGATGATGGACGTTTCATCACCGTTGCTGTTGACTACCTTACTGACTTGGCCGTTTTTGTTGTAATGCGTCTGTGTGGCATTGCCCAAGGCATCGGTGGTTTCCGTAACCTGGCCTGTGTCATTGTAGTGAAATACTTTGACACCACCTTCCGGATCGATTTCCTTGGTGATGTACCCCATGGCATTGTAGTGGAACTCAAGGGTATTGCCGCGGCCATCGGTGCTGTGGGTAATTTTGTTTTTAATGTCGTATTCAAAGCGGTAATCGTAGGTACCGTTATCACCCCAGTTGTGTAAACACTTGCCGAAGTTGTCGTACTGGTCCCATTCAAAATAAAAACTAAATCCGTCCCGCGTGGTACGTCGGGTGATGATGTGATTTTTATAAGCAAAGGTTTCTTTGTTACCGTTGCCGTCAGCCACGGCAATTAAATCGCCATCATTGCTGTAACTGTATTGCACCAGAGGGGCGCCCTGCTTTTCACCCTTCTCGTCCAGAAGGTACACCGCCTTCACATGATTGGTGATGTTGTAATCCAGTTTCAGCTGTCGACCGCTGCTATCGGTCATTCGTATCAGTCTACCGCTGTCGCTGTAGTGGTATTGAATGGCGTGGCTGTCGTTATTAGCGAGTTTTTGCAGCCGTTTTACCGTTTTTGGCCCAGTGAACCAAAACACTTGACCGCTATCGTCGACAATGCGGTATTGTTGGTCCGAATCGCGGTAGAGTGTGAGTTTTTCCGTAATGTTGCGGCAACCATCACCCACCTTGGGTTTGGTGAACGAAATATGACGACCTTGATAATCTTTGTAATCGACTTTATCGGATTCTATTTTTAAGCGCGCGCGCCAAGGTCCCATCCATCCGGCGCCGATGCCGGTATTTTGGGAGTTACTGCTGCGGTACGTGCGCTGCCAAACCAGGGGGATTGGTCCCGGCAATACAAAGTCCACTTGTTCCAGCAACTCTTCACCGGTGACCATGCTGATGGGCTCACCCTGACATTTTGGATTGGCTGGTGTGCATTGCTTGGTTTCAGTTGTGCCGGGGTCTTTATTACTGCTACTGGCCTCTGTGGCGTCCTTAGTTTCTGCAGGCCTGGCCGGTTCCGGACTGGTTTCCGGTTTTCTGTGTATTTGAGAAGGCGTTTGGGGTGTGCCGCCACCACTGGCGACTTTACTTTCGTATTTACCACCCAGCTTAGGGTTGATGAATTCGTCCACTTCCCCTTTAATTTGTTTGAGTTGACGCAAAGCGGCATCGGGCAACACGTCGGACATTTTATAAACTTTGTCCAAAACACTGTTGAGGTTGGTAAACAGTTCGCGCAGAGCGGATGCCCATTGGGGATCCAGCTTGGCGATGTACACGGCTTTGCGTACCGATTGCACGTAACGGGGTAACTTAGCGGTTTTTGCCAGGTCGCCCACCAGAGGTACTATGCTAATGGCGCTGATTGCCGCGCCCCAAAAATCGCCACGAGCCAGAGAAATGAGTGCGTTAGTCCCGTCAGAAGCCGGTGTCGGGTCGATAATACCCGTGAGATCCAGAACCAGCTGGCTAATATCCAGTACCACTTCAGTTTTTAGCTCTTGCAACGCGTCATCACGAGGCCCCGGGTCTTGAGCCATCGTACCGGTGGTCATAGGAGTTTGTGCCGCATCATCTCCAGTGGTGGGATCCATGCCGACAGTTCCGGGAGTTCTTCCGTTGATCGGATGCATTGGTGTTACCTGTTGTTTTTGTAGCTGTATTTGATTGTGCTCATAGATTGTTCACACTACCCTCTGCTTAAAAAATTCAGCCTGCTGCGATCTTCCATGGCCTTTGACATAATGCCACCCACAGTAACAACCTGGAATTTTACGTCAGTGGCTGAGGCAGACAAGGGGGGTGGTAATATTCACGTTTTTTGGATGGTGGGACGGGGTAAATTGAGCGTTTGCTCATGAACAGGATTCGGCGATAAGCGATAAATTTTCAAAATCAAATGTACTAATGACCGCCGCGTCGGATATGGCTTGAATTCTGAGTGTAACCGTCATGCCTGCATAGGTGTTGTTAAACGGTTCCGTGAACTCTATCCAACCACCCGTATCTATCGGGCTGTTCATTACAATATTATCGCTCGAACTGGCCTCGAGAAATCCTATTATCAGTTGATCACCGGACACACCTTCTTCTGACTGGAATCGTCTAAATCCGGTAAGGTACAAATTGCTTGTACTAGTGGGGATTGTCACCGTCTGTTGAATATAGTGTGGATTCAGCACGTTAATACCGTTTACGCCGAGTAATCGAGCATATTTCGAATCTGGATCATCTACTCCCCCATATTCCCAGCCTGGCACTTTTGGATCCAATTGATTCCAACTATCGACACGTCCACCAGACTGTATCCACGCACTGATCAGATTTTGAAATCGACCATCCAGTAAAATGTCTTCCCTGGCACAAGACAAGTCCACCACATCTTCAGTGCACCCCTGCAACAGAGCCATTGTGAGCGCTAGTGTTGTGATGGTTTTTTTCATTGCGGGGTCCCCTCTTGCGGATTTGCTTGATGCTTATTATTGGGGAACGTCTGATTATTTCCCGGACGAGCAGAGGTTCCTAAACGCCGATGATACGGGATAGGCAGGTTGCTAAGCAACCGGGGGTATACTTAGCCTCTCTCAGTTTGATTAAAATTAATACAGATGTTGACTGTTTGGGTTTGGCTTCCGCGGCGCTATACTCATACATTGAGGGGTGTTGGAGGGTGTTGGAGGTTGTTGGGGCTCGTTGTAAGATGTTGCAGGGCTTAGATCCCTCAATTACTTGTGTAGGAAAGGGTTTTCTTTTTCAGTGCAAAATGTCTTACAATAAAACCTTGTTTCAGACTGAATATAATCAAAATATATAATTCATTGTTTTTATTAATTTATTTGTGCGATTCAGGTTTGCGCACTTTGGAATTGTAGCCATCTTATGAGATACGGGATAATTTCTGCATTTTTCTTAAGCATGTTGAGCCTGATGATATTATTCTCCGGCTCCACGCTAAGTGCGCCGGCAACAGGCGCTTTTGTGCCGGATGCGGTGGTGGATCTGAGCTTTGACCCACAGCAAAACAGAAAAAAACCGGTCACCCAACCCGAAACACCCGGTAACCCGAGCACCTCTATTGAGTCGTATATCCCGGATATGGATCCCTGCTTGCGCACGGCCTATGGCGAAACCTTGTACCGGGACACGGACCTGGATTTTGCCGAAGTGGATATCGAGGAAGAGTACAAACTGGCACGCATGGCTTTTTTATTCGGCCGCTATGAATACGCTTATAAAATCTGGGAACCACTGGCATATGAGGGCAATGCCAAAGCCCAAGCCACCCTGGGATGGATGTTTCATTCGGGCAAAGGGGTACGCCAGAATTTAAAGCGCGCTTTTAACTGGTATCGTTTGGCTGCGCAACAAAATCATATTGTGGCGCAAAACAATATGGGAGTGTTTTACGAAAAAGGTATTTCGGTGAGCAAAAATTACCGCAAGGCGGCCAAATGGTATCGTGAAGCGGCTGAGTTGGGTTACCCCTATGCACAATACAATCTGGGCGTTTTGTATCACAAGGGCCGGGGTGTAAAAAAGGACCGTAATGAAGCGATTTTCTGGCTGCAAATTGCGTCTTTGCAAGGGGTCAAAGCGGCGCGAACCCTGTTGGAAGATTGGGGAAATTTACCTAAGAAACACAAAGGCAAGGTCAATCCGGTAGTGCGTTTTCATGCATCCAAACGCCACTACGAGCTGAACCAACAGGTAAAAGAAGGACAAAACAAAGACAGTAAAACCACGGACGGCGATAATATTAAGACTGCGAATAAAGACAAGAAACGCCCGAAAAAGCAGAGTCCGAAGCAACAACCCGTGACCAAAGCGAGCACGTCGCAAAAAACCACATCGAAGCAGGCATCTGACAAAAAACGCAGCAGCCAACAACCTCACCCAAAACAGGAACAAACTGAAAGAACACCAACCCGGTTGGCCGGAAGTGACAGCCGCAATCCACACACCAAACCCATGCCACCCCAGCATAAGAAGATAGCGAGCGCACCTACGAAACCTGCATACTCCTTGGTACGCGATTCCAATTGGGTCATGCAACAAAACCCCAATCACTATACCCTGCAATTGGCCGGCAGTACGGATCTGCGAGCGTTGCTGACCATTGCCGGCAAAGTGTCCACGCCTTCCAAACTGGCTTATTACAGTGTGTATTCCCGTCAAACCAATCAAGAGTGGTTTAATTTATTGTATGGCAGGTTCCGCGATGAAAAATCGGCGAGTATGCAGTTGAAGGAACTGGACCCTGAGTTAAAGCGATACAAACCCTGGATTACGCAGTTTTCTACGATTCAAAAACGATTGCGAAAATAAGATATGCGCTTGAGATAGGTTGTTTATTTGTCTTGTTATTTATCGTTAAGATATTTGTTTTTCTGTTGTCGACAGGCCGCCAACAATTCGTCCCACAACACCTTCGTTGCTTCCGAATCAGTGTCTCTTTTCAGTTCATCGAGCATACTGGGCAGTTGACCCAATTCGATCACTCCTTCCGGAATGCCCTTGGGAAAACTGCAATTACCGGTAAACAGCACCCGGCCAATGACTTCCGTGTTTCTGGTCAATTCCTGAACCGATTGCACATAGTGGCTGTTTTTTAACAAAGGATTTTCGAATTTATAACTGCGATTGTTGAGTACTTGAGCCCATTCTTCAATTTTGTCGGCGCCGAAAATATAGCCCTCAAAAGAATGTAAGCCTAACACCACGATTCTTCCCGGTAACAGCACCAGATAGTCGATAAAATGGTAGCCGTACAGTCCATCGGAGACCACAATGTCCTTAGCATAGTCCTCGCTGTTTTCCTTGATGGTTTTCTCTACCTGCTTTTCCAGGGAAGGATGAGCCAGTTTATAAATCCACCAGAAAATCAACCCTACCAGCAACGCGGCAGCGACCCCCAGGCCTATCATCTGCATTGGATCAAATTCAATTAATTGGTTCATGTGTTTAAAAAGTAAAGTTGTTAAAAGTTATGTCGAGAAGTAAGTAGTTGTTCTATTTGGATCTATAATTTTTCTACTACTGTTGTAAGTGGTTTTGTAACCTGAGTCGCAGTTTGCCACATAAGTTTTTGTTATTAAAGGTTTAAAAACATCAGTTTTTGGATATTTTACACACTGAACCGAGACTACCCGTAACAAACCGGATCTGGACATGATAGCCATAACCCAATTACTGCTGGTTGCCGCTGTGATTATCGCCTTGCGCTTAGTGTCTGAGATCCTCCAGAGCATACCTGCGTTACCTCCGTCCAATCAGGTTCCTGTATTTGTCGCTGATACCGTCCACGTTGCAGGAATAAACCCGCCACAAATTAATCAGTTAAAGTCGTTGCTAAGCGCACAAGACTGTACAAGTCTAACCCAGTTTTTACTCTTTACCAGGCCACGGTTGTTAGAAATCGAAAAATATGTGGACGAGGTCGTTATTAAGCGGATGCGGGATTATCAACTGGCTTTGCAACGAGGTCAAACCCGAAAGCAAGATCATTTGTTCTTACCCGAACAACCGGAGCTGTTTGACTTTTCGGAACTCACTATGAAGGACTTGGAACATTTGTGCACCTACGCACCACACTGGAGCACTCCATTCAATCTGGCTGTCTTCGATGTCTTTGGTGGCATTCGTCGGTTCTTGGACAATTACCGCATTTACCGCAATCTGTACACAGGCAAACCCAATACGGTACTGGTGCCAAAGAATAATGAAATCCGGCCCCATCTTGAATGGTTGGCTAAAAACTTCATCGTACTACAAGGCCAGCGGATTCCTCTGGAACATCGCCTGCGGGTCCTGAATCTGTCCCAACTAAATAATATGGCTAGGGAACTAAAACAAAACCTTAGCTTTCAAAATGAACAGCAAGCCATAGAGCACTTATCCAAAGTACCGGGCGCCGCCATCCTGCTGGCTATGATCTATACTATCAACGACATGTTTTATATCGACCCGCAACGCTTGGATGTTCCTATGATAGATACCATGATCGCTGCTTACTCCGCCTGCGCTAAACTGTTGTGCACCGCATCGCAGAAAAGCCGGAAAAAAGTGGCATAAATGACATCCGTAGCAAAAACGGCAACTTTCCCTCTTGCACATTGAATTCGTTCAAATAAACTCCATATTTAAGAAATTGAACAGGGTTCTAACTTCACACAAACCAGCAACAAAAATGAGTCATTAATGGAAAATCAAACAGCCTTAAAACCTGCAGATACCCACCCCGCCTTTCAATGGCGCCGTAGTGAAACCATCGCATCACTGAATGTCACCGTGGAAGAATATGAACACAAGCAAACCGGCGCCCGGCATTATCATGTTGCTGCTGATAATTCTGAAAACGTATTTCTGGTGGGGTTAAAAACCGTACCCACAGACTCCACCGGGGTCGCTCATATCCTGGAACACACGGCATTATGCGGTAGCAAGAACTACCCGGTACGCGATCCCTTTTTTATGATGATTCGTCGTTCTTTAAACACCTTCATGAACGCTTTCACCAGCAGCGATTGGACCGCCTACCCCTTCGCCAGTCAAAATCGCAAGGATTATTACAATTTACTCGATGTTTACCTGGATGCGGTGTTTTTCTCAAACCTGCACGAACTGGATTTTGCCCAGGAAGGTCATCGCGTAGAATTTGCAGAACCGGAAAACCCTCAATCCGATCTGGTATACAAAGGCGTGGTGTTTAATGAAATGAAAGGCGCCATGGGTTCCCCGGTGAGTCTATTGTGGCAAAACCTGACCAAACATTTGTTCCCAAGCGTAACCTACCATTACAACAGCGGTGGTGATCCAGCGGATATTCCCAATCTGAGTTATGCAGAACTGAAAGCCTTTTATCAGACCCATTACCACCCTTCCAATGCCGTGTTTCTGACCTTTGGTGACATTCCTGCGGTGGAGCTGCAACAACGCTTTGAGGACCGGGTTCTGTCCCAGTTCCAGCGTTCCGACAAAACCATAGAAGTCCCTTTAGAAAAACGTTATTCCGCGCCCATTACCGTGGAAGAAACCTATCAAGCGGATGATAACGACCCTCAACCCAATAAAACCCATGTGGTCACAGGCTGGCTGTTGGGAGAAAGTATTGACTTAAAATCCAAACTCAAAGCCCAGATTCTCTCCGGAATATTGATGGATAACAGCGCTTCCCCCCTGCTAAAAGCTTTGGAAACCAGTCCGCTGGGCTCGGCTCCCTCACCCTTGTGTGGCGTGGAAGACTCCAACCGGGAAATGACCTTTATGTGTGGGCTGGAAGGAGCAAAAACCGAGGATGCAGCTGCCATAGAAGCCATGATTTTGGACGTTTTGGAACAAGTGGCTCTGGACGGCGTACCGCAAGAGCAACTGGAGTCGGTGTTACACCAATTAGAGCTGGAACAGCGGGAAATCACGGGCGGCAGCTACCCTTACGGGCTGCAAATCATTCTGGATGCCCTGCCAACGGCCATCCATAATGGCGACCCGGTCGCGTCCTTAAACTTGGACCCGGTCCTGGAGCAGTTGCACCAGGATATTAAACAAGCCAATTATGCTCAAAATCTAGTCAAAGATATGCTGCTGAACAACCCGCATCGGGTTCGACTCAGCATGATCCCCGATCCCAAACACGATGAGCGGGCTCAGCAAGAGGAACGAAACAAATTAGCGCAGCTCAAGTCCTCTTTGAGTGAGACCCATGTGAAAAAAATCCTGCAACAAACCCAGGACTTGCTGGCGCGCCAGGCACAAACGGAAGATGCAGACATATTACCCAAGGTAGAGCTGAGTGATATCCCCGCCAGCATGCACATTGCCCAGGGCAGCCAAGTGGCCGACTTGCCCTTTCCGGTTCACTATTACCCTCAACCCACCAATGGCTTGGTGTACCAACAAGCCGTTATTCCTCTTCCCAATCTGGATGAAGAACTGTTGGAAATACTGCCCTATTACAGTTATTGCCTTACGGAATTGGGTTGTGGCGATATGGATTATTTACAAACCCAGGCCTTGCAGGCACGAGTCTCCGGGGGCATCAGTGCTTTCAGCAACATTAGAAGCCATGTGGATAACGTACAGGAAACCTCCGGTTATTTTTTTGTTTCCGGTAAAGCTTTAAGCAGTAACAATCCTGCCTTTTCCCAGTTGCTTTATGACACACTGGAAAACGCCCGTTTTGACGAACTGGGTAGAGTCCGTGAACTCATTTCCCAACTACGGGCCAGCCGCGAACAGGGGGTTATGCGTAACGGGCACGGTTTGGCTATGTCAGCCGCCACCAGTGGCCTGTGCGCGGCCTCAGCCCTTAAGCATCGCCTCAGTGGTGTGGCATCAATACAGCACATCAAATCTTTGGACGAAAGCTTGAAACAAGACAACGCCTTGCAAGCCTTTGCTGCCAAACTGGAAGCACTGCATCAACGCATTAAATCCAGTTCCCTGCAATTCCTGCTGGTGGGAGAAACCGAACAGGAAGCCACCATGCTCAAAACCTTAAACGCTTTGTGGCAAGACGATGCAATACGCTATGGCCACAAGCAGGGCAGTCTGTTGCAACTGGCACCTGTAGAAGAAAAAGTAAAGCAAGCCTGGCTCACCAATGCTCCCGTGAGTTTTTGTGCCAAAGCCTATAAAACCGTCACCATGAGTCATGCTGACGCACCGGCTCTGGCAGTACTGGCCGGTTTTCTGCGTAACGGCTATTTACATCGCTCCATTCGCGAACAAGGCGGTGCCTATGGCGGTGGTGCGAGTTTTCTTGCGGAGAACGCAGCGTTTAGATTTTACTCTTATCGAGACCCGCGACTCGAGGAAACCTTGGACGATTTCGATCGTTCCATCGAATGGCTACTCAAGGAAAAACATCAACAGCAACCCCTGGAAGAGGCCATTTTGGGGGTTATCAGTGGAATCGACAAACCCAGCTCCCCAGCCGGTGAAGCCAAGGATGCCTTTACCAATCTCTTATTTGGTCGCACTGCGGAACAACGTCAGGCCTATCGCTCCAAGATCCTGGACGTCACCATCGCTGATCTACAGCGAGTGGGCCAAACCTATTTTGATCCTCAAACAGCCAGCGTAGCGGTGATTTCCAATCACTCTAACGCAGAGGTGTTGGAGAGGATGGGGTTGGAGAAGCATTTGATTTGATGCCGTATCGGTTATTTGAACAATTTCGGTTCGGTTATCGGATAGTTATGTTCTTTTTACCAACAGGGGCGTCGGGTCCCGCCTCGGCAGGCCGGGGCACGGAAAGCTGAACCGTTTCGAATCAAGCCGGCTCAAGCTGGGGCAATAGCGACTCGCCATAGGCTTGCAGTTCATCCAGCAAGGCCGCCTTGCCGGGATGTTGCCGGCGTAAATCGCGCAAAATTTCTTGGTAACGTAGAACAGTCATAGCGTTTGCCGATGCTCGAGTCAATTTTTCGTAGCAGTGTTCCTGCCATTGTTGTTTTTCATCTTCGTTTAGGCTTTCATAGAAATTTCTGGCGCGATAGCGAAACAACATCTCCGGTAAGCGACGGTCATCAAACACGCAATCCAATTCCGCCAGTTGTTTCGGAGTACTGCGACGGATGCTCTGCATTTTGCGCCTGTCGGCATCATTGAAAAAACCATTGTACAAACCGTGATCCGGATCGGCATCCGGTGCAAACCCATTTTCCCGGTACACCTGCTGTAACTTGTGCCGCATTTTCGATGACAAGCCCTGACCGGCCAACAGGCGTTCCCGATTTTGTGCACACTTTTGTTTATCCAGGCCCACCCGCCGGCTTGCGGCTTCGTCCAATACCGACAGAGGTACCACAATAGGACTCTTATTTATATGAACCAACTTCAGCGGAATGCGCGCCAAACCCGCTGCTTCCAATTCCGAAGCGGGTGTGTAGAGCCGTTGCTTAATTTCAGCAGCGCTCAACTGAAACAACGGCTCCGGGTCTTCACTCAGATCGTAGACCACCACGGCGTTCTTGTTGACGGGATGGGGCACCAAGGGTAAAACCAGAGCGGTGCATTTGCGTGAACTGGAATACATGGCGGAAACATGAACCACCGGCTTCGCTTGCACGGTATTGAGTAACTTCCCCAGGGCTTGCTTGGATCGGTTGGCAAAGACAAAATCAAACAATCGGGGTTGTTTATCTCGTATCAGCCTAGCCATGGCAATGGTGGCATAAACATCCGACATAGCATCATGAGCCGCTTCATGCTTAATGTGGTTAACCCGTGTGAGATCCTCAAGCTTGAAACTGGGACTGCCATCGTCGTGCGTGGGCCAATTTATCCCATCCGGTCGTAAGGCCCAGGTCAAACGTACCATATCGATAATATCCCAGCGCGAATTGCCGTTTTGCCACTCCCGAGCATAAGGATCGAGAAAATTGCGATACAAGGTATAGCGTACAAACTCGTCGTCAAAGCGAATATTGTTATACCCCACCACGCAGCTGTTGGGTCTGGCAAATTGCTCATTTATGCGTTCAATAAATTCGCTTTCTATCATCCCCAGGCCATTGGCCTTCTGCGGAGTTATGCCGGTGATGAGACAGGAATTGGGGTCAGGTAAACAGTCATCCGAGGCACGGCAATACATGACCAAAGGATCGTCCACAATGTTAAGATCCAGGTCGGTTCGCAGTCCGGCGAATTGGGCAATTCGATACTCCCGAGGATCGATGCCGAAAGTTTCCAGATCATACCAATACAATGTGTTCGGCGTAGTGATAAGCGCCCCCCTCTAATTCGCGAATTTTGTGTTGTTATTGTCGCGTTCTTGGTTTTTTGTTGGTGTTACTTGCCGCTCTGGTCAATAAATTAACCGGGATTGCAGCTATTTTGTGCCTCATGAGGCGAATTTGCCCAAAATACTCCTGCAACTCTCTTTATGCAATGCTTTATTCCAGGCATAATACAGGGAACCCATGCCCCGGTTCCAATATGCCGATGTGGTGAAAAAAATGGTTTATAAAATACTCAGTTACGCACTATTACTATCAGTGCTGGGGGGATGCGCCAAAGACCCGACAGAATTCCGTACGGAAATCGAAAGTCTGGGTTTTGAATTCAGTGCCAGCAGCTTTATCGAACGGGCCCGTTTGGGTGAGTCCAATTTGTTGACCTTGTACCTAAATGCCAACATTTCTGTGGACGAACGCAACAAAGACGGCTGGAACGCGCTATTGGCGGCTGCTCAAGGTGGCCATGCCACAGTGGTTCGAGAATTGCTGCAACACGGTGCCAAAGGCGATGTGCAACTTCCCGACGGCACCAGCGCCCTGTTGCTGGCGGTTCGAAACGGCGACCTTTCCAGCGTAAAGTCGCTGATAGCCGCCGGTGCGGACATTAATGCCCCTGATAAAAACGGTTGGACACCGCTAATGATCGCAGCCAATAAAGGTGAAGAATCATTAATGCGGTTGATTTTTAATGCCAACCCCAATGTCAATCATACGGATAAGAGCGGTTATAGCGCTTTGATGCATGCAGCAGCAAAAAACCGCACTATGGCACTGCAACTGTTACTGGAACAAGGTGCCGATCAAAATCTCAAAGATAAGCAGAACCATATGTCTGCGCTCATGCTGGCCTGCCTCAAAGGTTATGAAAAAGCCACTCTGGTAATGTTGCAACACGGCAAGGTGGATTTAAAAGCCCGTGATCTAAAGTACAACATGAGCCCGTTGATGTTGGCGGCCAATGCCGGACTGGCAAAAACAGTAAGCGCCATTCTGGACCGAGGCGCTGATGTCAATGAACAAACCAAGGAAGGGATTACCGCTTTGCATCTCGCATCCATTAAAGGACACGTGGAAGTGGTACACACACTGCTCAATAGCGGCGCCAACTCCAAGCTGGAAACCAGCAAGGGGGTCACCCCCCTACAAACCGCATTGCAGGAAAATCACCGGGCTGTTGTCGCCATCATTACCAACGCCAGCACTCACTAAGGACCACCTGATTAACAATGAATGGCATCTATGCTAACAGTACCGCTTATTGTTTCCTTGCCCATGTTGGCAAGGAGCGTGAGCACGGAGCGGAAGTTTTAAAAAACTCGGAAATATGTCGGGTATTCCCTTCGTTTTCCCCAAAGGGATATGGGGAAAGAGCAACTACAGGGAAGCCGACGCTTTTCGCTTCGCGCTTATCAAATCTGTTACCATATCGGCTCATCCAAGGATTAATCAACGGTTCCCAACTTTAAAAGCGGTTAGCTTGTGTTTCGTCAAAAAGAAAAAAACGTTTTTCGTGAACAGAAAAAAAGCAAAATGCTACCGCTGTTCGTTTTGCTTCTGGCCGGGTTGGTAGTGTTTGTCCCCTACTACATCGGACAGGTCATTGAATCTGTCTACCGGGAACAAAAACAACTGGTCACCAATACGTTTAATATAAAAATACTCAACGAGCACTACGAAAAACATTGGTTTTACTCCGTCGGTGAGCTACAAACCCACCTGCCCTTTGAACCGGTCACAGCAACCATGCAACACCGCATCACCCATAAGCCCATTGTTCTTGACCCGGATGTACCCTGGTTACCCAAACTGGAATACGCCACGATAAATACCATTTTCTCTCTGCAACATCCGGACTACACACAAAACGGTGGCAACTCCATCAACATCCGCACAGGCGTGCCCGACCGTCACTACGCGCGTAGCAGCGTTGAGCGTCAATCCCTGTTTTTAAACGGCACAGATGGTAAACCCATGTTCAGTGTCGATGATTTAGTGGCCAATGTTTTATTGTTACATGAAGACAATCAAATCACCGGTGGTTTAACCAGCTCATCGCTTATGTGGAAAGATACTCGGCTATCCGCCTTGTTTCATAATGTCAGCTTGGGCTTTAACTTCTTATCCAGCGGCGATAGTCTTCTCACCGAAGGAGACCTGTCTTACTCCAGCGACAGCGCCAGAATCACACTGGGTAACACGGCACTCACCATCAATAATATTTGGGGGTATTACATTTCCATACTGGACAATAAAAGCGTCAATATTAAAAAGCATATTGAATTTAGAGAACTCAATAACGGCTTTTTGGTTATCGGCCCCGGCTCAATGGAAGTGCAATTGGATAAGATTAACAGCAAGGCGGTAGGTTCCATACCCAACATTGTATCGTTGTTCCTGGAGCTAAAATCTCAAGCTGATAAGAAAACCCGTAATAAAACCATCGAACAACTTAGAACGGTGCTGAACGAGTTAATACCGGAACAAGCTACTCTGCGAATCAGCAATCTCAACATCGCCATGCCGGGCGGCTCCATAACCGGTGATTTGACCCTGGCGCTGCCGGCATTAAACAACACCGACTTCAACCAGTGGCTGAACTCCGTTACTCTGGATGCCAATCTGTCCATGCCAATCGAGGAAATTCACAAATATGTGGCCGCCGCAAGCGATTTCAGCGGCGACGAAATCCAGGAATTTATGGACGATTATGTGGCCGATGGCTTTGTGGTGCGTAACCAGGACAAGTATTTGGCCTTGGCGCGATTACGCAACAATCAACTCAGTTTTAATGGCAAGCCCTACAGTTTTCCGAAACTCATGGCACCTTAAAGGAATTTCATTTAAGTATTTGTTATAATTAACCTTTTCCATATAACCCAGGAGAATTTGCAAACCACTCAGTAAAAGGTTTAAGCTGGAAAACACTAAAACTTCTATAATACCTGCCGATAGATGCTAGAGCAGCATCAACAATTGTGTGCAAACTTTGTTAAACCAACCGTTTAAAGCCGCCATGAAAAACCATCACTTAATTACCACAATCGTTTTACTGGCTTTATCCACGCCCGTCTTAGCCGGTAACATCGTCAAGTGTGTGAACCCTAAAACGGGTAAAATCACTTTTACAGACAAACCCTGTAATGCAAAGCAGAAAACCGAACGAATAAGACTTACGAAAGAACCCTTGGCCAGCGAAAAACAAGAACGCCACTATGCGGTTGCGGAGATTAACAATCTCACCAAACAAGCTGACAAGCAGTGTTCTGACCAATATGTAGACCGATTTCGAAGTGAAAATCCCAAATTGCGGGTCAAACCCGCGGTTGAGTTTCCTTCCATTTTGGAGCGCAGCATTAACCGTGATGCGGTTCACATCATTCTGGAAGGCACCGCCAAATACACCGAAGCGGATAAATTGATCAATACCGATTTAAAATGCACGGCATCCAAACGCAGCGGTGATTCCGACTGGCAGATTGTACTCAAAAATACCGCTCAGTTTGCCACCGCGATTGTGAAAAAGAAAACCGACAAAGCGAAAATTTCGGAGAAAGACGCCAAGGAACTGGGTAGTCTTTGGAAATAAAATCATGATATTGAACCTGGGCTGAACCGGCCCAGGTGAACCCTAGGCACATATAACCTGCCACATCCTCTCCAAACGTTTATAGGATACAGGCATTGAAGTTTTCAGCGGTTGCGCAAACACAGAAACCCTCATTTCCTCCAAGACCCATCGATACTCCATGAGCGCTGAACTCACCCCCCCCTGCTCGTACTGTTGATTATATAACTCCACAAAATCGTGCCAATAGGGTAAAAACGTCTCTAAGCGTTGTCCATCGTGATCCGGGTTCTGCTGCAATTTACCCAATCGCAGCGTCAATCCCTGCAAAAACCTAGGTAGTTGCAATAACCAGCGATAAGGTGTTTCCACAACAAAACCGGTATAGATGAGCCAGTCCAACTGATCAGACATATCCTCCACTGATGGTTGTGGTGCCTTGATCGAGTCTAGCCGGGTGCGGATTTGTTGGTGAGCATCCAAAGCCTGCTGCAAAACCGTAGCCAATTCGTTGGCACCGGCTTGTAAACCCTCGTTGGTAAAATGAGACTGACGCCTGAACTGCTCTTTGGTCCTTATATCCTTGCCATCCTCAAACAACAAATGTTTTACAATCGCCTGGCAAATATCGCTGCGCAACGCCTCACAGGAATCCAGAGTTGCGTATTGCATACACAATTGACTCAAGCGGGGAATATTACGACTTAAGTATTTCATGGAGGATCTGTTTTCAAGCAAATACAAACGGTACACCCCTTGAGGGTGCTGCTCATTTGCCTGTGATGCATCGCTGAAATTCTTTATAATGACGCTGTCGGCCCTATCCACAAGTGCAGGATATACACTGACATCGTTACCTTGCACCTGAAGGCAGGTTTCCTTAGGTAGATCACCAAAATCCCAGGTGACCACCTGTTCCGGCTCCTTTGCGGATTGATCCACGGTATCGATGATGGCTTGAGTGTGATCGGATAACCGGGATTTTATTTGGCTTAAATCTCTGCCCCGCGCCAACTCGCGGCCTTGTCTATCCAACACTTGAAAATTCATCAGGTATTGCTGTGGTAACTTCTCTGCTTGCCAGTCACCCTGCTCTATCTTAATAGCGGTCATTCGTAGCAATTCCCGGCTGAGATAAGACAACAACGGTTCTCCCGCATTCACCTTACCTTGCAAACAAGCATCAGCAAACTGCGGTGCCGGCACAAACGATTTGCGCAAGGACTTGGGTAGACCCTTGATCAGATGTACCACTTTGTCCTTTATCAAACCGGGAACCAACCACTCAAATGGTACCGGGTTCAATTGGTCCAGTACCGGAGCTGGTATAAGCGCGGTAACGCCGTCATTCTCATCACCGGGTGAAAAACAATACTGCAATTCCAATTTTACCTGGGCGTTTATTTGCAGTGTTTTGGGAAATTGGTCCTGTTGTGCAAAAATCGAGTTTTCCTGGATCAGCAACTGACGAGTGTAAAACAAGGATTGGTTTTTTGCCGCGGAAGATTGCTTGTACCATTTCTTGAAATTAGACGCATTATTCACAAACTCGGGAATGCGTTCAGCAAAAAAACTTTCCAGAACGGCTTTATCCACCAATATATCACGACGGCGAATCTTGGCTTCTTCCTGTTCTATTTCGTCCATCAGAGCCGTATTATGTTGGATAAAATCGAATTTGGCATTCCAATCCCCTTGCACCAATGCATGCCGTATAAACAACTCGCGGCAAGTATGAGCGTCGATTGCGCTATAGTTAATTCGCTTAGCGGAATAAATGGGCAAACCGTACAGTGTGGCACTCTCCAAGGCCACCACGTGTCCCGAGTTTTTTTCCCAATGAATATCCGAATGAGTCTTTTTTAATAAATGACCGCCAACTGACTCCAGCCACTGAGGTTCAATTTTCGCAACGTTTCTAGCGTATAGTTTGCTGGTTTCCACAATCTCCGCTGCCATCAGCCATTTGGGTGTCTTTCTGCTTAAAGCCGAAGCCGGATGCACATAAAAAGTGATATTGCGTTGACCACTGTAAGCATAGGTCTCCGATTTCATGCCTACACTACCTAAGAAACCGCTGAGTATGGCACGATGTATCTGAGCATAGTTTCCCGGCTCCTGATTCAAACGCCAGCCCATTTGGGTCACATTTTGCTTCAATTGTCGATGCAGGTCCTGCCATTCCTTTACCCGCAAATAAGACAAATAGTGTTGCTGGCAAAACTTGCGAAATTTATTGTTGGATAAGTGTTGTTTCTGCTCCTGTAACTCCTGCCACACATTGGTATAGAACAAAAAATCCGAAGCCGGATCGTAAAACCTTTCATGAGCCTGATCCGCAGCATTTTGTTTTTCCGCCGGACGATCTCTGGGATCCTGACAACTCAATGCGCTGACGATGATCAAAACCTCTCGCAGGCACTGCTCGAACTTTGCCGCTAATAACACGCGTCCCAATTTGGGATCAATGGGTAGCTGCACCAGCTTACGGCCCAACTCCGTAATTGTTCTGGCGGCATCGACGGCCTGCAGTTCCCACAAAAGTTTGTAACCGTCATTGATAAAACGACCATCCGGCCCCTCAATAAAAGGAAATTCATCCACTTTTCCCAATTTGAGGTTTTCCATTTGCAGAATTACCGCAGCTAAATTGGTACGCCGAATTTCCGGTTCGGTAAATTCCGGACGTTGAGCAAAGTCCTCTTCCGAGTACAGGCGGATACAAACACCGTCCATCACGCGACCGCAACGCCCTTTGCGTTGATTGGCACTGGACTGAGAAATCCGTTCCACGGGCAAGCGCTGTACCTTACTTCGGTAACTGTAGCGACTAATACGGGCATAACCGGGGTCTACCACATATTTTATACCCGGCACCGTTAATGAGGTTTCTGCCACATTGGTGGCCAAGACAATGCGATGACGACTTCCCGGCTGAAACACCCGATTTTGCTCACTGACTGACAAGCGGGAATACAATGGCAGAATTTCCGTATGTGCCGGATGATGTTTACGTAAGGCTTCCGCGGCGTCCCGGATTTCCCGTTCACCGCTGAGAAACACCAGGGTATGGCCTGAGCCATAAGTACTGCTAAGTTCATCGACCGCATCAAGGATACCTTGGTATTGATCTTTTTCCTGGGGCTCTTTTTCCGCATCCAGGCTCACCAGGGGGCGGTAGAGCACGTCCACCGGGTAAGTACGACCACTGACCTCGATCACAGGAGCATCGTGATAAAACCGGGAAAATCGATCCGTGTCGATAGTGGCTGAGGTGATGATAACTTTTAAATCCGGACGCTTAGGTAGAATGAGCTTGAGATAGCCCAATAGAAAATCAATGTTTAAACTGCGTTCATGGGCTTCATCAATGATAATGGTATCGTAGCTATTCAAATATCGATCATTTTGTATTTCCGCCAACAAAATCCCGTCTGTCATCAGTTTAACGTAGGTTGACTCAGATACATGGTCCGAAAACCGTACTTTAAACCCGACATAGTGACTGATTTCCGAGTTGAGTTCCGCTGCGATGCGCGCAGCCACCGTTCGAGCAGCAATGCGCCGGGGTTGGGTATGTCCGATAAGTGCAGCGGTACCACGCCCTAACTCCAGACAGTATTTGGGGATTTGGGTGGTCTTACCGGAACCGGTTTCACCGGCGACGATGACCACCTGATTCCGTTCTATGGCGCTCTTGATCAGTTCTCTTTTTGCATTTATGGGCAGTTCTTCGGCATAGTTCGGTTTGGGCAAGCCGGTGCGACGTTGTTGCAGCATTTGTTGAGAAGCATTGATGTCTCGCTCCAACCGCTGCAACAACTCCGGTCGGATTTTGGAACAATCAAACCGTTGAATACGCCTGGCCAAAGGGTATCGATCCCGCAACATGCACTGTGGTAGCGTCTGTTGCCACAATTTGAGTTGATTCCGACACCGGGAATGCGCCCCCTTGGTACTTTCGGCTCGTTCAGGCTTTTTCACGCTTTCAACACGCTTAGGTGGTTCACCGTCAGCGTCTTTCTTTTCGCCGGAGAATTCAGACATAGGCTCAATCCGTGGAATTGTTCACAAAGAAGATAACGGTAAAACCGCTGTAGTCATTAACTGCTGTAGTTGTTAACGGCTGTATATTGATATTGATCTGTTGCACTTACAATTCACGCTGCAGCTGCTACATTATTTTTATGATAACTGATTCAGGGAGAAACATAAAAACCGGTAACTCCCTGGACGCAGGATCCTATCAGAAAGAATACCTATTGAAAAAGGAAAAACATGGTCTGGCAATTTGATGATTTGAGCAAGGACGACCAAAACAAGCTGCACACGCTGTTGCAGCAGATCAAGGTGGAATCCAATCACTTCCTGGGATACCCGTGCACCTGCAATTTTGATTACAGCCCCCTATTCCCCTTTCTTAGTTACCCTCTGAATAATGTCGGCGACCCCTTTGTTCCCACTTTGTTTCATTTGAATACCCATGAAATCGAACGGGAAGTATTGCACATATTTTCCCAGTGGACTCATGCTACTGCGGATACCTGGGGTTACATCACCAACGGTGGGACCGAGGGTAATATGTACGGCATCTTCCTGGCACGAGAACTCTACCCTGATGGCATGCTGTATTACTCAGAAGACACCCACTATAGCGTTTCCAAGAGTTTACGAGTGTTGCATGTACGCAACATTATGATAAAAAGTCAGGAAAACGGAGAAATGGACTACGAGGATCTGTACGAAACCATCCGGATCCACCGGGATGTCACTCCCATCATTTTCGCCAATATTGGTACTACCATGAAAGGTGCCTTGGATAACGTGGTAAAAATTCGAGAGATTTTGCATAATCTGGCCATCCCCAACTATTACATCCACGTGGACGCCGCCCTAAGCGGAATGATATTACCGTTTATAAACAATCCGCCTGATTACGATTTTGATGCCGGCATAGACAGCATATCCATCAGCGGCCATAAAATGATTGGCTCCCCCATACCATGCGGAGTCGTGCTGGCTAAAAAAACCAATGTGGACCGAATCGCTCGATCTATAGAGTACGTTGGCACTCTGGATACCACCTTGAGCGGCTCCCGCAATGCGGTGACGCCGCTGTTTCTCTGGTATGCCTTAAAAACCGTAAAGTTCGAAGGCTTTAGAAAAATTATTGCCGCTTGTTTGCAAATCGCCGACTATGCTATCGCACAGTTTCGTGCCGTTGGTATAAACGCCTGGCGCAACACCAATTCCATTACGGTTGTTATTCCACGACCCCCACAAAGAATCCTGGAAACCTGGCAACTTGCAGTTCAGAACAATATTGCCCATATTGTTACCATGCCTCATGTTACCCGGGAACATATTGATGCGCTGATCGCGGATATTGTCAACGAGCAAAAGCAGACACCATGAGGATAAGGGCGTGAAACAAATCACTATCGTAGCTCAAAATCGGCCGGGGGTGGTTGCGGAAATCACCGAAGCGCTGGCCGCAGAAAACATTAACATAGAATCACTTACTGGTGATGGCTACGCCGACACCGGTGTAATCATACTCACCGTAGATCGCTACGATGACGCCTTAAACCTGCTCAACCGCCTACCCGACATCAAAGCGTTGACAGAAGATGTGATTCTCATTCGTCTGGATGACAAACCCGGCGCCCTGGCGCAGATCGCTCGTCGCTTCAAAGAGGCCCAAATCAATTTACGCAGTATTCGCATAATTCGCAGTGACAATAATCAAAGTCTTGCAGCCATTTGCACAGACCGCACAGAGGAGGCCATGCAATTAGTCAAAGATGAACTCATTTCGTAATTTCGATATATTATCCAGAGTCATAAACACGCTGCCTTATCATTATTCCGTTTAGTCTTCGCATCGGCTACTTACTCTTTTGGTAAATAGTCAACAAATCACCCAAAATGCTTTAAAATCTGTCTAATTATTTAATACAATAAAAATAATTGATTGACTTATAATAACCATAGTTTTCATCAGCGTACCATAATAGATTGAAAGGACGACGATAATGCTTCGGCAAATAGGACTGGTTTTAGTTTTTTCCATATTTAGTTTCTTGCTCCCCTCAACCAGCCGCACAGCAGAGCTGCAGGACATGACACAATGGGCTGAATCCTTGATGGATACATCCAGTGAAGCGCCTAAACAAATTTTAAGTCAATGGTTGTTACCCAACCTGCCTCAGGCTCCGGGTGGTAACCGTTTTGACAAGAAAAAAATTGAATTGGGTAAAATGTTGTTTTTTGACCCCCGTCTCAGTGGGGATGGCACGATGTCTTGTGCCACCTGCCATAACCCCGAATTGGGCTGGTCCGATGGATTGGCCACAGCCAAAGGTCATAAAGGCAAAACACTCAAGCGTGCCACACCCACGATTATAAACGTGGGTTTTAATAAAATTCTCATGTGGGACGGACGCGCCAAAACACTGGAAGATCAAGCTATGGGTCCCATTGTAAACCCGGAAGAAATGCATAACACCGTGAATAACATGTTGAAGACATTAAAAGGCATTCCTGGATATGTCAGCGCCTTTAAGGATGCATTTTACGGTTTGGGGATTAACCAAACCCGTGTTTCCAAGGCTTTGGCTATGTACCAAAGAATGGTCGTCAGCAACAATTCTCCGTTTGACCACTGGCTACAGGGAGACGACAAAGCCATGACGCCGTCTCAAATTCGAGGTTTTAAAATATTTTTAAACCCGTCCAAGGGTAATTGCGCTGTGTGTCACCGCCCTCCCAGTTTTACCGACAACGGTTTCCATAACATTGGCTTAGCATCATTTGGTAAGAAAAACCCGGACCTGGGCCGGCACCACCAAGTCAAAGTGGGAATGACCCGAGGCGCATTTAAAACTCCACCACTACGCAACATTGCCCAGTCAGCGCCCTATTTTCATGACGGTTCCGCTGCCACCCTGGAAGCAGTGGTGGACCACTATGCGAATGGGGGTGTCGTACAAAGTAATTTGTCACCCAATTTTATTCAGGCCAATTTGGATGCAAAGGATAAAAAAGACCTGGTGGCGTTTCTCAAGGCATTGACGGGCAAATGGGATCCCAAACTGGCTCAGGTCACGCTGCCTGAATAATTAGAACGATAACGGAGTCTGCAACATGTTTAACAAAATATTCTTTCTCGTAGTATTGTCAGCTTTATGCACAACCGCATACTCGGAAGAACATATCATTTCGCAAAATGAATTGAAATTCAATCCGCCTATCAAAGTCATCAAGCCGGGAGACACGTTGACATTTCGTAATTCCGACAGTGTGGTCCACAATATTATCAGTCAAACAGAAGAGTTTCAGTTTGACCTGGGAAAATTTAAACCCGGCATGATGCGATCACTGCAATTTAAGAGTAAAGGCGTCGTGGATATTGAATGCACTGTACACCCGAGTATGAAAATGACCTTGTTTATCTTTTAACGATGGTCTGAAGAACCTTACACCATCTCCTGTTGGCGTTTTTTCTCCATCAGTTCCTGAACCAATGGCGTGCAAATCACATCTATGGCATTTTCCATTTCACCACCCGGTATGACCATGGTGTTGGGACGCGACATATAGGCCTTGTCAATTAAATTCAGCAACCTGGGAAAGTCATAGCGATAGGGTTCCCGAAATCGAATCACCACCAGTGATTCATCGTGACCGGGAACATCCAGGGAAATAAACGGATTCGATGTATCCACCAATGGTACACGTTGGAAGTTAATATCGGTCAATGAAAACTGAGGTGTAATATAACGAACGTAGTCCGGCAAGCGACGTAAAATACTGGTGGTCACCTCATCAGCTGAACGTTGTCGGGTCTTGCCGTCGCGGTGAATTTTTTCAATCCATTCCATGTTAACGCAGGGAACAATCCCAATAAGCAAATCTACCCAGCGAGCAATATCGACGCCCGCATCCTGTCTTACATCCAATTTGTGTCGTTCATTGATCACAACGGGATTGTGCGAAGCACTCATGCTACGCATGGACCAGGTCGCCTCGATGCAAGCACCATGTTGCCCTTCGTAAAACAATAAGTCCCCCGTGGGTATATCCTCCCAATTCGAATAGGTTCCGATGGGTCGCCCAAATCGGACTGATTGTTCTTCGTTTGCAATATACTCGCGACTTAGCCCGGTACCTTTTCGGGCATACTCACGAAACAAACTTTCCAGACGATCGAAGAGATTGGTTTCAGGCCCAAAGTGGCTGATTGGGCGACCGGCGGCTGCGGCAGCCTTAAATTCTTCCACCACCTGATCTGCCTCATAGCGTCTAAAACCGTTACCCAATACATACGAAGCATTGATACCCAATCTACGAAAAATATCCGTAAAAGCATTTTGGGTCACCGTAGTACCCAATCCCGAAGACCCCGTAATGGCAATTATAGGGTGCCTGGCGGACATAGTTCCTCCTTATACAGCCTCTGATAAGAGCTGTTTGGCAATCGTATGCCTTGTTATAGGTTATAGTTTTTGTAAGAATTACTTTTGTTTATCACGGCTGTCCGGAGACAATCGGTTTTTACATTACCATAAAGGTCACAAGGGGTCACTGCCTGAAGAGGGAAAAATTTCGCAGAAAACGGTAGATAACCCAAAGAAACAGAATGGGAAAAATGACCGTTTGAATCAGGAATACTACGGTTAGGTTGATGGCATGGCGACTGGCATCGGTTGCCGCCTGCTTGTAGGCCTCTAGCCTGCGATCCAAATCCATCAAATTCATTGCGGAGTCAAACCAGCCCTTAGCTCTGTCCAACATCCCTTGCGGTTCCGGGAAATTTTGAAAATTCGCATTCAATGAACTGATGGCTTCCTTAGTTTGCTCCAGTTGTTGTGTAGCTTCCTGGTATTGCTCTGACAAGAAATATCGGTAGAACACTTCACCGGCAATGGCTGCGACAGGAACGGAAAAACGTATAAACAATAAAATCAATAAGGCGGAAGTGAGCCAACGCCCAGGCGCCACAGGGAACACGGAGCGCCAAACACCCCACAACCACACCAGCAGTAGCACCATCAACGTCAGCGTCACCGGCCAGGATGAACAGATAGACAGGAATATTTTTTGAATCCCCAAAGATGCACTGCTTGCCAACATTACCCACGAAAATTGTTCGATAAGGTCATTGATGGGATCGAGGATTTGTCCTGGCGTAAAATTGACACCAAACCCTGCCGGGTGAATGGCCACTTCCGTTCCCTGAGCCACGGAAATGACGGCATTAAGTCCCCTGGCAACACCGAATGTGATAATTGCCCGTTCAAAGGCTTGTTCGGTATAACGCTCACCAAAATGATCCAACAAACCCAAGCCTGCTGCAGCACTGATTAGCAGAGCAATGACTGTGACCACGATTTTATAGACTATGGGATTCATACATTTGCTTTGTATCAACAAAAAAACAAATTTTTCTTGGAAAACCTGCACACTGCACTATAGTCTATAGTGTAGTCGACTCGCAGCTATTGTCATAAGGCATTTCTTTGTTTTTACACGCTTTTATGCTTTGATTAATTTTTAACCTAATCCTCATAATTTGAAGCGAAGCGTAAGAAGTGTTCATAACTTGACCTGATTCTGATACACTGACGGGAATTAACACTCCGAGGGAAGGAGCCACGACCATGTGCCGCCTTAGCCGTAAATTCAGTTTGCTGTTGTCTGCAACGCTGCTGTTCAGCGGTTGCGCCGGAATATCCCAACAAGCTCCTGCACCTGAACATTTTGCCGCCCCCTTGGCGCTCCCGGATATTGACCGCTTATTGCAATACGTGCGAGGGCAAGTGGTGGATCGCAATGGAAATCCCGTGGCATCGGCCACCGTTTTCATTCCCAAACCCAAATCCAAATCCAGCAAAAAGAAAACCCTGTCCGACTATCAGCTAGGCTCCATCAGTATCGCCAGCGGCGCCTGCCGCAAGCCCCAGCAAGCGTTCTACTCCTACACCTGTACCGATGCTGACGGCCGGTTTCATTTACAAATATTGGGCTCTGTCAGTCTGCCGCTGCAATTATCCATCGATCGTGGCCAACACGCTACGAGCATTCTATTGTCGCTGGATGACCTGAGCACAGACCTGGGTCGGCTGACGTTGCAAAATCCGGAACTGACGCGTAATAAAATTGCCATTGTCATGGATTTATTCAATCCCTTCGAGCACATCAGCCGGCAAGGAGACCATAGCCCTTTCCAAGATCCTCACTTAGTTCGGCGCTTTTTCGACTACTACCAACTTAACGAATATGAGCACGAACTACTGTTTCCCACTCTATCCTCACTATTCAGTGACAGCAACGGCGATAATAAGGCGGACATCCACCAATACAAAACTATTTACTTAAACAGTCGTGGTGAAGAGGATATGCGCAAATTGTCCAAGCGTGAAAAAGCCATATTGTTGGAATACGTATCCAATGGCGGTGAGCTTCGAATCACCAATTGGGGGTCACACGAGACTTGGTTGAACCGCTTTATATAATCTCTAAAGGTCAGGAATGGATTAGAAATTTTCCATGCGCTTATGTAAGGGTGTTATGGTTTGATTTAAGCGCCACTCAAAAATGACAGCATAGGCCATCACTGCTCTGACGTACTCTCGGGTCTCTTTGTAAGGAATGGTATCCACCCAAATGTCGGCTTCCACCTTGTCACCGTCTTTAGGTAACCATTTGGATACACGATTGGGTCCGGCATTGTAGGCTGCTGTGGCCACCACCTGATTGCCGGAAAAACGTTGCAGCATTTTGTTCAAATAGGAACTGCCCAACACGATGTTGCGTTCACTTTCAAACAAATCCTTATAACTGGGCTTTGCCATGCCCAGAGATTTGGATTGGATACGAGCTGTGCTCGGTAGTATCTGCATCAGCCCCATAGCGCCCGCACTGGATCGAGCATAGGTATTGAATGCGCTTTCTCGTCGCGTAACACCATAAACCCACTCCGGATCCAAACCGTAACTCTCTGCGGTCTCGTAAATAAGGTCGCGAAACGGAGTGGGAAATCGTAAGTTCAAATCCTTTCGGTGGCCGGTTTTAGCGACGGTAAGAATAGCATTATCGTGCCATTGCCAATCATGAGCTAACAAAGCGGCCAATTTGGTCAAGTTTTCATCCAGTTTGGCAATTACCTGGTTCCATTCGCGTCGCGCTTCGGTAATGCGGTCAAGCGCGTACAACTCTTTGGTGCGTTGCACGCCCGGATCCTTGCGTAACATAGCCAGTGCGGCCTCATCCCGACGCAGCGGCTCCGAGGTAATCTGATACGGTTTCTTCACACGGTCCGCAGACAAAAAACCATAGTAATTGGTTTGGGTGGCTAAGCGCTCAAACTGGGATATAGCCTTATCCTTTTGACCCAATTGCTCCCAAGCCCTGGCCTGCCAGTATTGCCACTTAGCTTCCTTACTGACAGACGCCATTGCCTTGATCGCCCCCATCAATTCTGTCCAGTTCTGATGTTTCAGTGCAACCCGCGCCCGTAATTGTTTATCGGAGAAATCGGATACATCCTGAGGCAACTGTTTCAACAGCTTCAAAGCATTGGGTTTGGACTGATAGGCCGCCCTTAAAGCCAGAAACCGGGCCATCTCCAGCTTTTGATCTTTTTCAAAGGGAAACCGGCGTTTGGCTGTGTTCCACAATTTTCCGGCCGCTTCTACATCGCGCTTCGCCAAACGTTGAATGCCGTGAAAAGCTATTTTTCTTTTCACCAGACTATTACGCCGCATTTCTCGATGCGTAAAAAGTTTTTCGGGCTTCTTGTAAACTTCCTGCCACAAACGAACCAACTTTTTATCTCTGCTGCCAAATGGTTCGGACAATTGCCCGGCCAGTTTGAGATTACCCACTTTCATGGCCAACTCAATCCGTTGCCAGCGCAACGCTGTAGTGATTCGACCGTAGGACTGTAAAGCTTCAAATATAGGTTTGCATTCGGCTCTGTCCTTATGCCCATTGAGCCACTGCTTTTCAGCACGATCCAGCACCTGCTGTAATTGCTTTTTACTTAGTGTGTCGGCCAGAGATGCCGTAAAGTGATGGCACTGTAAATCGTTGCGTACCTGATCGGTATAAAACTGACGATACAAGCTCCAGTTTTTAGTTTTAGCCAGATGGGACAACCACTGCGCACGTAATGCGGAGCTGAAAGGTAAATCCCGGTATTTATCCAGAAACCCCCTGATCTCCTTCGCCTCCGCCTGCTCCACCCGCTTACGGAGTTCATAGTATTGCAGATAGGGATAAAGAACATAGTTCCTATTCTTTTCCGCCAATTGTCGGAACAACTCCAGGTTGTCGTCTTCCAATGCTACTACGGCATCTTCAAAGTGCCGGCGTTCTACAGGTTTATCGGGAACATTGGCTGAAACGGGAAGCATCAGTCCGGCTCCCAGGCACAGGACAAGCAGGCGGATCAAGCGACGACTGGACAAACTGGACGCTTGGGACATATATACACCACCCCCCGGAAACATTGACTGGGTTCGAAAGCGGTGCTCAATTTTCCATTTGCCAGAAAATAACATAAAACCAAACTCACGTTTGTCACACACGGATGCTGTGAACTGATGTTTTTGAACCGCAGCTCCGGCCCAATGGTTACTCCCGCAACGAGACACGGCAGCAGTAACACGCAGTTTTGCGTGAAAATCAGGTACAAACCACTTTTCAATGACGATTGTTACGTTATCGTACCTTATAATAACAATTATATAGAAAAAGCCCCTGTGCTTAAACTCAATTATTCACATTAGCATTGATTATTAATTATCTGTTTTTAAATAACTTATCAACCTACTTAAAGTGAAATATCATGCACTTGGAAGATGAATTTTTGTTAAACCAGTCACTGATTTATTTAAACCACGCCGCGGTAGCACCCTGGCCGGAAAGAACCCGAAAAGCAGTGTGTGATTTTGCCCAGGAAAATCTCTTTGTAGGAGCCAAAAATTACCCACGCTGGATGGAGACGGAATGGGAACTGCGACGTAAAATACAAACCTTAATCCACGCCCCCAATACGGACGATGTTGCTCTATTAAAAAACACCTCTGAAGCCCTATCTGTGGTCGCCTACGGTTTAGACTGGCAACCGGGTGACAATGTTGTCATAAGCGATATGGAATTTCCGTCCAATCGTATTGTGTGGGAATCACTACACCGCTACGGCGTACAAACACGTTATGCCACCTTAAGTGAAAGCAAGGACGGAACCGATGCCGCGCAACGGATTATCGACCAATGCAATGACAACACCCGTCTGGTATCCATCAGTTCGGTACAATACAGCAACGGCTTAAAGCCCAACCTAAGAACCATAGGCGCACATTGTCGTCAACATGAGATTTTGTTTTGTGTTGACGCCATACAATCCGTTGGCGCTCTACAGTTTGATGTGGAAGCAGACCATATCGATTTTGCCATGGCAGACGGACATAAGTGGATGCTGGGCCCGGAAGGCCTGGCCTTTTTTTATTGCCGGGAATCACTCATTTCACAACTGAAGCTGCATCAATTTGGTTGGCATATGACGGAAGATTTTCTCAATTTCGATCAGACCCAGTGGCAAGCGGCGAGCAGCGCACGACGCTTTGAATGCGGCAGCCCCAATATGCTGGGTATCCATGCCTTGGATGCCAGCCTTTCATTGCTTTTACAATATGGGTTGGAAGCGGTGGAATCCGACGTTGTGGCAAACAGTCGCTATGCCATGGATTTCATCCTTAACAGCGACACTCTGCAACTGCTCACCCCGGAACAGGAGCACCTCTCCGGGATAGTCAGTTTCCGTCATGTACACGCAAATACGGAAAGCGTTTTCCGGCATCTAACGGATAATAATGTTGTCTGTGCCATTCGCGGTGGCGGAATTCGTTTTTCACCGCACTTTTATACACCCCGACAGGCATTACAGCAGGCTTTGGAGCTGGCGGCCGGTGTTTAAACCGGCAAAGTTACGGCAAAGCTTGAATCGCCAATGCGAAGCCCTGTACCGGCTCAAACCCGATCAGAACAGATCCGCACTTTGAGCGCCTGTCCCCACCAACTGCACCATCATTTTTGCGAAGGAGGCACCCAATCGATCGGCAAAACGCTCCAGAAAATCCGACCTCGGTGTGTAATTGACGATTTTCTCAGCCCCCACCACTTCACGGGCGACGTAACTGCTGCTACCCAAGGCGTCGACTAAACCCAGCTTGACGCCCTCATCGCCGTTCCAAAACAGGCCGGAAAACAGTTCGGGGCTCTGTTTCAGCTTATCGCCACGACCGTCTTTTACGCTTTGAATAAACTGCTGATGAATACCCTGTAACATTTTGTCGATATGCTTGCGATCTGATGGTTTCACTGGAGAAAAGGGATCCAGAATTCCCTTGTTTTTTCCAGCCGTGTACATCCGTCGCTCCACGCCCAGTTTCTTCATGGCATCTACAAAGCCAAAACTGTTAATCAACACCCCAATGGAACCAACCAGACTGGCTTTGTCGGCGTATATTTCGTCGGCCGCGGCCGCAATATAATAGCCGCCGGAAGCGCACATATCGGTGATCACGGCGTAAAGTTTTTTGTCCTGATATTTCTTGCGCAATCGTTTGATTTCATCATACACATAACCGGATTGCACCGGGCTACCGCCGGGACTGTTAATCCGTAATATCACGGCTTTGGAATTTTTATTCTTAAACGCAGCACGTAATCCGCCGATAATAATGTCCGCGCTGGCTTCTGAATCCGGCCCAATAACCCCTTCCACCTGAACCAGCGCCGTGTGTTCTTTGCTGGAATCGGGACTTTTCCAGTCCCCGGGCATTACCAGAAAAAACATCAGTAAATATAAGAACGTCAACGATTTAAAAAAGATCCCCCAGCGCCGCGCCCGCCTTTGTTCGTTGACCGAGGCAAATGCCAGGCGGTTGAGTAAATCCCGTTCCCAGTCCGGCGATACGTCGCTTGCCGGGTTTTGTGTTTGCGAATTGTTTTGCGGATCCGGCCTTGCAAGCCCACCCTCGTTTCTTTCCAAATCACTCATTGGCTAACCTCTAGTTGAAACCTCTTGTCAAATACGCATCAGACCCGGCTAAGGAACATAACGCTACGCCCTTTGCTCGAGCCAGGGCAACAATTCCGTCATGCTCTGTAAACAAACTATTGGATTACACGCCTGCAACTTTTCCGCTGCGTGCACTCCATATAAAACCGCGGCTGAATCCATCCCGGCATTCGTCGCCATATCCAGGTCATACACTGTATCGCCGATCATCAGAGCTTGATGAGCATCCACACCCACAAAGTCCATAATCTCCAGCACCATTTGCGGATGTGGTTTGGATCGCGTTTCATCGGCGCATCGCGTGACATGAAAATGGGGTTTAAACCCTGTCTCTGCCAAAGCCTTGTCCAGTCCCACTCGCCCCTTGCCGGTGGCCACCGCCAAGTAATAGCCGCGATCGACCAGCGCGTTCAAGGTAACTGCCACTCCGGCAAACGGTTCTGACGGTTCACTGCTTAGAAAATGATAACGGTAGCGTTCCACCAGTTGTGATCGTTGCGCCGGTTTTAATTCCGGACACAAGGCTTCTATGGCTTCCGCTAAACCCAAACCAATAATATGGCTGATGGCATCCGGCTCACGGGTTTGTGCTCCAATATCCTCCAAAGCCAACTGCATGCAGCGAATAATGTTTTTTTCCGAATCAATTAGTGTGCCATCCCAATCAAATATGAGTAATTCGTATCCAACTGCCATTAGGTCCTCTGCAAATCTTCAAGCACTGTTGTTAAATCGGTGTGTAATGGTGCTTCCACAAGTAGCACCTCGTCCGTATCCGGGTGAATAAACCGCAGGCTTTGCGCGTGTAAAAACAAGCGCTTAACATGATGTTGTTTCATTATCTTATTAAATTCCTTATCCCCGTACTTCTCATCCCCTGCAATAGGATGGCCAATGTGAGAGGCGTGTACCCGGATCTGATGGGTTCTACCCGTTTTGAGCCGGACCCGAACTAAGGTGGAATTCTTAAAAACCTCTAGCGGCTCAAAAATACTATGTGCCTGTTTACCTTGGGCATCTACTCGAACGATACGTTCACCGGAACTGAGCATATTCTTGGTTAATGCCGCTTTGACGTGCTGGACACCACCGGACCACGGCCCTTGCACCAAGGCCACATATGTTTTTTGGATCTGATTGGTCTGAAACAATTGATGCAGATAGCGTAACGCGCTGCGTTTCTTCGCGATCAGCAAGCAACCGGAGGTTTCTCGATCCAAACGGTGCACCAACTCCAAAAGCGGTGCATCCGGGCGCGCCTGACGCAGGCATTCAATCACCCCTAAACTGATTCCACTGCCTCCGTGGACCGCCAAACCGGATGGTTTATTGATGATCAGGAGCTTACTATCCTCGTAAACAATGCTGGAATCTATCCAAGCCAGTTGTTTAACGCCCGCCGTGACCACCGGGGTAATCTGCAATTTAATTGGAGGTATTCGAACAATATCACCCACTTGGATGCGATAAGCCGCTTTTACTCGGCCCTTGTTCACTCGCACCTCACCCTTGCGCAATATACGGTAGATATGACTTTTGGGGACGTTTTTCAACAATTTGATCAAATAATTATCAATTCGTTGAGCCTCCTCCTCTTCATTCACCGTAATAAATTGAGGGTTATTGGAATTAACTACAGACAATTTTTTCATTTGCGTATATTATTGCAATATTAATAGTTTAATCATATATTTGAACACTATTAATTACACTGCTATATTCAGTAGGTACTATATAGGTATAAGTGCTATAGGCTTGCTGCTTGCAATAAGCTATAGTTAGCCCCAAGTTGCCTGGATGTCCCCTAACGCGGCCTATGGCACAGCAGCAATACGATCGCAGATACCTGTGTTTAGGATTTAGAACTGAGTAAAAAATAAAGCTTCTTTAGAGTTCGTTGTGTGAACTCGGGACAGATTTTGAACACGTGTATATCACACTGTTCGTTTTTCGATTATATAACAGATAAAGCGCTCCCCCGACGTGTGAGGACCAGCGAAGCTTGAGGAGACTGCTCCCAAAGCCTGCCCGCTTAGTGACCTTTCCACGTTATGCGGTTGAGCGCAGAGAGAATTTACAATATGAAAAGAATGTTGTTTAACGCAACTCAACCCGAAGAGTTGCGTGTAGCGCTTGTTGACGGCCAGAAATTATACGATTTGGATATAGAGGCCGCTGGTCGGGAACAAAAAAAAGCCAATATTTACAAAGCCAAAATCACACGCATTGAACCCAGTCTGGAAGCTGCGTTTGTGGATTATGGGGCTCAACGGCATGGATTTTTGCCCCTGAAAGAAATTTCCCGCATCTATTTTAAACCCGGCACAGACACTTCCTCAGGAAAAATCAACATAAAAGAAGCCCTATCAGAGGGCCAGGAAATAATCGTCCAAGTTGAAAAAGAGGAGCGTGGCAACAAAGGTGCTGCTCTCACCACCTTTATCAGTCTGGCAGGTCGATATTTGGTCCTTATGCCTAACAACCCTAGAGCCGGCGGGGTTTCACGACGAATTTCCGGCGACGATCGCAACGACATACGCGATGTCATGGCAGCGTTGAACGTACCCGATGACATGGGCCTGATTGTACGCACAGCCGGTGTGGGCAAAAGTGTAGCCGAATTACAATGGGACTTGAATTATCTCATTGATCTGTGGAAAGCCATCGAAACAGCAACCCAAGAACGCACCGCGCCGTTTCTGATTTATCAAGAAAGCAATGTCATCATTCGGGCCATCCGAGACTACTTGCGTACCGATATCAGTGAAATTTTAATAGACCACAAGCCCACTTTTGACAAAGCCCGGGAATTTATGCAGTTGGTTATGCCGCATAATCTGCATAAGGTTAAGTTCTACGAAGACAAAGTCCCTTTATTTACCCGGTATCAAATCGAATCACAAATTGAAACCGCATTCGGGCGTGAAGTTCGCCTGCCCTCAGGGGGCGCCATCGTCATTGACCACACGGAAGCCTTAATATCCATCGATATCAACTCGGCCAAGGCAACCAAGGGAGGTGATATTGAGGAAACTGCAACGAACACCAATCTGGAAGCGGCTGACGAAATCGCACGTCAGTTACGCCTGCGTGATTTAGGCGGTTTGATCGTCATTGATTTCATCGATATGTTGGCGCAACGAAATCAACGCGAAGTGGAAAATCGTTTGCGTGAAGCCCTGAAGATGGACCGAGCCAGAGTACAAATCGGACGTATCTCCCGTTTCGGACTATTGGAAATGTCACGCCAGCGACTACGACCTTCTTTGGGCGAGTCCAGCCAGATCATTTGTCCTCGCTGCGAAGGCCAAGGCACTATTCGCGGCACAGAATCCATGGCCTTGTCCGTACTTCGACTGCTGGAAGAGGACGCAATGAAAGAGCAAACTGCGAAAATCGTTGCGCACCTTCCAGTCAATGTCGCCACCTATGTATTAAATGAAAAGCGCTTGGCAGTTACAGAAATTGAAAGCCGACAAAAGGTTCAAATTGTCATTGTTCCAAACCCGTCTTTCGAAAGCCCTCACTATGAATTTCAACGAATCCGCACTGCAGAGTCGGACCAAGCCGGCGCAACTGCCTCCAGTTATACCTTAACCACTGAACGGGAAGAAAGCCGTGAAATTATTACGGACACTACCCGTTACACCTCGGAAGAACCGGCAGTGAAAGAAGTGGTGCCTCAACAGCCGGCACCGCAACAAAAATCTTCCGGTGGGTTGTTAAAAAGACTGTGGTCCAATCTGTTTGGCTCAGAGCCGGAACCCAGTCGCAGCACAGCTCCTGAAAGCAGGACACCCCCGCGGAAGAAAACCAGTCGCAGTAGTAGCAGTAGTCCCCGGCAGGAACGTCAGGACAGAGGCCAAAGCGGACGTAAACGACAGCAAAAACGGCCGGAACAAACCAAACGCAGCGACAATAAAGGGCAAGGCCAAAGCCAGAGCCGGCCTCAGAAAAGCGAAAAACCGCAACCTGAAGCACAGGAAGCCGCAAGCAAACCGGCCCCAGAGACAGCGACAACGAATACCCAGGCAGATGCGGGACAATCCGCTCAAAAAAGCAGCGGTCGGCGCGGTAGACGCGGCGGTAGACGGCGTCGTAAAGACTCAGCGGATACAGGCAACAAAAGCAAAACAACCAGTGGCGACAGCGACACCGGAGAGAACACCGGTCAGAGCAACATTAGTCAAAGCAACGCTGAACAAAACAACAGCAATGCCGGCGCAAATCAGGAATCTTCTGCGCCACGAACGCAGACGGTGGATTCCAGTCGCTCAGCAGAACGAAACCCCGCCGGTGGCGAGGGCTCGCGCGCCCAGCCTGATACGGTTAGCGAAACCCAAAACACGGTGGCAACCGCTCCAGTCCAACACGCAGCCGCCCAACCCGGTGGAAGCGACGCGCCACGGCCGATGGAAACAAAAACTGCTGAAGCCACAGCCGTAAAATCAGAGTCTGCGCCGAAACATGAGACTGCGCCTCAATCTCGCGTTGAAACCGCACCACAATCAGCCAATACCCCAACGGCGACAGCAGAGACTGCATCGACACAGGCGACAAGAAAACCCTGGGAGCATCCTTCGCCATCCGCCAAAGAACACAAACCATCCAGCCCCGAACAACCCAATGCGGCTGAGCCTAAAACTGAGACTTCCGCTCAGTTGACGGCATCCAAGCCTCATGAGAGTAACAAACACAACCCAGGCTCTAACACGAGTTCTGACCTAGGCTCTGCCGGATGGAACAAGCCTGACGCCGGCACCGCACATGCGGAATCTAAAACGGGCTTTAGCGAAACGGCCTCTGCCACAGCGGAACGCCCGGCTTACACCGGTAATGACATGCCCGTGCCATCGAAATCGGATCCTGCGCCGAACCAGAGTCAGAGAAACGCTGAAAACTCGTCAACACAGGCGCAAGCTCCGGTTGCCATTCCGACTTACAATACAGATAGGGATAAACCAGCGGCTGCACATCAAGGCAAATCCCCGGATGGAGAAAAAAAGTCCGAATCTGACGTTAGCAATAGCGACAAACCACAGGATAATTATAAACCGTGATGCCCGAGTGCACATGACATTCATCCTGCGGGAACAGTGACTGTGATTACCGAGATCCAACGCTATAAAATTAAAGGTCAAATCGGCCAGGGCGCCATGGCCGATGTGTATGAAGCCTATGACCCTCGAATCGACCGGCAACTGGCCCTGAAGGTATTGCGTGAGGAACATCGGGTTGATGGTGAATACATGGTCCGTTTTCTACGTGAGGCCAAAGCCGTTGGCAATCTGACCCACCCCAATATTGTCACAGTCTATGATGTTGATGAATTCAACAATCGCCCGTTCATTGTTATGGAGTTTCTTGAAGGTACTCCCCTCAATGAGATTATTAAACGCGGAACCCGATTGGGAATTGACAACATTTTAGAAATCACGTTCCAGTTAGCGTCTGCGCTGCACTATGCCCACGAAAAAGGTATCGTCCACCGTGACGTTAAACCCAGCAATATTATTTGTGCAGACAGTTTGAACAGCGCCAAAATCACTGATTTTGGTATCGCCCATATTGATGACTCAGACCTCACCCACCAAACCCGGGTGGGTGACGTCATTGGGACCCCTCAGTACATGTCTCCGGAACAAGTCTCCGGCACCATAGTGGATCGTCGCTCAGATTTATTTTCATTAGGAGTTATTTTGTATCAGCTGTTAACCGGTGAAAGGCCGTTTACCGGTGACTCCATAACCTCTTTGATGTATCAAATTACCCACGTCGACCCCAAACCGATCCAAAGCCTTAACCCCGAGGTCCCCCCCGCGCTCGCCGGAATCGTCGAAAGACTGCTGAACAAAAACCCACAACAGAGGTTTCAAACCGGCAAAGATCTCATGGACGCTATTCGCACCGTCAAGAATTTATCCCGTGACACACCCGCTCAAGGCAGCCAACACCGCTTCCCTATCCCGTTAAAGTGGAGCGCATTTATGGCAGTGATTTTTTCCATCTCCATGGTTGCCACCATCAGTCTGGTCATGCAAAAGCAATTTCAAGCGATGACCAATCAAATGCTTGAATACGGAGATTCCATCGTGAAATTTGTGGCCGCGGAAAGTGCGGTTCAGGTTCTGAGTGAGGACTGGATATCCATCGAATTGTTTGTCAGGGAAGCCCGCAATCAACAAGATTTTGATTATCTAACCATTGTGGATCATAAAGGTATTGTCAGAGGTTCCTCTGTCACAAAAGATGTAGGGAAAAGCTACACACCAAGAAGTAATGACCAATCCGACTACAATATGAACATTGTGGATTTCATGCAGAACATTTTTTCCAGCGAAATAAAGGTTACAAACTTTGAAGCACCAATCATGTTTCAGAACAAAAAAATTGGCAGCGTGTATTTGGGTATTGAACAAAAATCCGTGCAGAAAATCACCGAACTGACCCTGTACATGATGACGGTATTGCTCATCATCAATCTTTTGGTCGTATCGGTGTTCTCCTATATTCTAGGAAAATATTTTTCCGCGTCGCTGTCAACATTGAACGCTGCCATGAACGATATAAAGCAGGGAAAAACCCACAGCCGCATAGAAGTGACACGAAAGGACGAAGTTGGCGACCTGTATATGTCTTTTAACGATATGGCAGATCAACTGCAAAGAAAAGCTGTGAAATCAAAAGCACAACGCACAAACCAACCATTTTCGCCGGACCCCTCTCAGGAAAGCACCAAACTCGGAAGCAAGTTCACACTGGAGTAAAGCTAAGGTTACAACTGCTTCAATCGTTTTTGAAGCACCTTGGCTTTTTCAACATAAACCCTGGCCATGGCATGGGCAGGATCCATCTCAAGAATTTCATCCCAAATTTTAATGGCTTGTTTCAATTCTTGTTTCATGTAGTGTTCCATGGCGCGCTTATGATATTCCTTTACCACGCTCCCCTTAATAGATGTTAAGCGCTTTTTCGCGAGGAGGTGTTTAGGATTCAGCTCGATGGCTTTACTGAATACTTCATAGGCTTCCACTTCGTTTCCCGCACTTAACTCTGACAAGCCTATTTTAAACAACTTTTCCGCTTCCCGTCTTGACTGCACCAGTACCAGTTGCTTTTTTAAGCGACGACTTTCCGGGCGACTGCTCAAAGCGGACTCCAGCAGTGCTTGCGCTTCTAACAAACTCAGCCTTGCAATCAGTTCAGAACTGTAAGTGATATATGCATTGTCCAGCATATCTTCCACTTCAGAAGACGGATTCTTCACACTACTGAGAATATCAATTGCACTCAAATATTTTTCTTCGGCCATTAATGATTTCGCTTCATCCACAATGAGACGTTGCGACTTCGTCAGAGTTTGTATTTGTTCAATAGATTGCTCCGCAATATCTGAATCAGGACTGATTTTAGGTTTGGTTCCCGGCACTTTCAATATCATACCGGGGTTTACCGAGATTTTACCGCTAAAATCATTATACTTGGCTAACATGTAGAACATTAGATGGCTACCCAAATATTGCTCAGCCAGTGAAGCAAGGGTTTCCCCGGCGCGAACTTTATGTTCAAAGTAAGAAGATTGTTGAAAATATTCAGATGGTGTTTGATCAATCTGCTGTAACAAAATTTGCGCATCCGCATAGTCAGGTCTTTTATCCAGCGCGGTGGATAATTCCAAACGGGCTCTATGTTCGTTTCCTGATTTTAATTTCTCAATTGCACGTTTCACATGACGTTCCACGCTGGCCTCTGATGACATAATAGGAGCCACGTCCACGGAGATTTTGGATTTTTGCTTTTCCATAGACTTTCTTGGAACCATGGGAGGTTGCAACTGAACATTGGGTGTTGCCGCTGAGGTTTGTATCTGAGCGTTGGATTCCATTCTTTCCAAGATGCGCTTTTTTCCAGAGTGACTGATGGTTTCAATTACCACACTGCCTTGGGAATCCTGTTGGGCTACAGAGCTGTCTTTGGGCAACACCACGGTGACGGGTGGCGAGGTTGACGCAGCGGTGAGGGATTCCGCTCCTGAGTTCGATGGAACTACAGATTCCTCATCCCGTTGCAAGGCATCCAATTGGGCCTGCGCTATGGTTTTGACTCGTGAAGAATTGCTTATATCCACCGGCAATGGCATGGTTCCGCATGCCGCCAGGAAAATCGTCACAAAGATAAAAAAAGGTATTCGCATAGTTAAAATCGTATGTGCATCCCTAAACTGTAAAATACGATGTTTCGATCAATCTGAGTGGCTTCCAGTTCCATGGTAAGGTGCTCGAACAAGTACGCCCCTGCACCCAAGCCACCCGCAAAACCAATTGAATCATCACTTGAGGTTTGATCGCGGTCACTGGATCGTTCCACCGTCTCAAATAAAACGCCCACTTTGCCCTTGGCATAGACGGAACCCCATAAAATTTTTCTCACTGCCGCATAAGCGGCCAAGGTCCGCACCTGGTACTCACCCTTTTCGGTGACATTTCCCAGCGCATCTTCCTTAGTATACGTACCACCGCTTAAACTGCTGTTCAATTCAGCTTCCAAACTAAAGTGTTTGGTAATTCCATAACCATACATTAAACCAATGGAATTCAAGTTTGTTGCCTTATTGATATCAATAACCATTTGCCCTAGTTTGGGTAAATAATATTGATCGCCGCTTTGTGCCATCGACGCAAACGGCAGTATGGTTCCCACCAGAGCAAGCAGATAGTTAAGCAAAATTCGCATTATTTCCGAGCTTTCCTTTACATGATATTATTTATATCCAACAAAGATTGTCTATGTAATCTTTATCACAAAAAATGTTATTATTACCTTTTAAGCTAGACCCAGTCTAAACCCATAGCGAAATCCCCAGAGCCCCAGCAAAGGCACCGATATTGGCGATAAATCTCTACATATGGATCAATGGAGGTTTTATTCACGTATATCTGGGAGAACTAATTCAGATAATCCCTGGCATTTGTTTACAAGCCAAATGATACGGCAAAAACCAAAATCAGGTCAAAAAAATCCTCAAACGTGAATATTGCTGTATTTATTCCCAAGAAAAACACATAGAATATTTTGTTACGATAAGATAATTCCTCCGGTGTTCTATATACGTTTTTCACACAATTATGAACTTTAATATAGACAGATATGAAATACTAGGCGAACTGGGCCGTGGCGCAATGGCCACGGTTTTTAAAGCCTTCGATCCGCGGATTAAGCGGGAGTTGGCCATAAAAATCTTACGCCCGGAGCATTGTGTGAATCCGGATTTTCGCAATCGTTTTCTCCGTGAAACACAAGCGGTAGGAAAACTTAACCACCCCAATATCGTCAAAATCTACGATGTGGGCGAAACCAATGGTCAACCTTATATTGCCATGGAATTGCTTTCCGGCCGGTTTCTGGACAAGGCCGCAGAGAATAAACGTTTCAGCGTCAATGAAACTATTAGAATCGGCACCCAACTGGCAGCCGCACTGGAAAGGGCTCACAGCTTTGGTGTTATACACCGAGACATAAAACCGGCCAACATCGCCTGGTCTGAAAAAACGCAACAAGCTATTTTGACGGATTTTGGTATCGCCCGAATTGAAAACCTGGAAATTACTCGCTCCACCTTGCAGGGACAAGTTTTGGGAACACCCAAATATATGTCGCCTGAGCAAATATTAGGCAAGTCTTTGGATGCCCGTACAGACTTGTTCTCTTTGGGAGTGGTTCTGTACCAATTACTCACCGGTCACAAGCCATTTGGCGGTGATACCCTCGCCGCACTCACCTACCAAATAGCGCATCAGAACCCGGAACCCTTAGAACATACCGTGCGAAATATACCGGCACATTTAAACAGCATCATAAACAAATTATTGAGCAAAGAACCGGAACAACGATTTCAATCAGCCACCGAATTACTGCAGGCATTTCAACAGTCGGAAACAACATCAGCCGGAAAGAACCAACAGCATAACTGGCTGCCCATGGGGTTGGCGGTTACCGCCGTAGCCATGATTGTACTGGGCCTAATCAAACATTTTCCCTCAAACAACATTGAACCGCCCACGCAAATCGAAACAACATCCATACCGGCAATTCCCAAGCAAGGGATCACGCCCAATGCGGCTAAAATTGACAGAAATAAGATAGTAAGCGGATCCAATCTGGATGAACAAATTCAGGAGAAAATCGCTTATAACCTGTTGCAATTCGAGTGCGCCTCTTTAAGCAGTCAAGCCGATGCCAATAATGCTCTATTGGTCAAAGGCCATATTTCACATGAAGAGGATTTGCTCGCATTAATGGATATGATGGATACGGTTCCCGGCATTAGCAATGTTACCTATGATATTAAGTCACTCAGCTGGCCCTTTTGCGAAGTGGCATCCATTCTTTCCACTGACCGACAAAGTAACGTTGTGAGTAATCGCGGTTTACACGTGGAAACCCGTGCCAACAGTTCCAGTTTTTCTGAAGGCAACCCGGTGGATTTGGAACTATTTACCCCGGATTTTGAATCTTACGTCTATGTTGACTATTTTCGTTCTGACGGCAGCGTGGTGCACCTTTACCCTACAGACAATCGGCCGGCAAAACATGCACCGTTAAAAAGTATCAGTATCACATCCAACGCCAAGCAGTGGAAAGTTCAAAAGCCTTTTGGCGAAAACCAAATTGTGGTCATGGCGACCAATGAACCGCTCATTGGTGAACGCCCAACGAAAGAAAATGCCCAGGACTATTTGTCGCTATTGCACAAGCAAATTGTGACCCAGCAAAAGCATTTAACGGCAAAATACTTAATGGTCACTACTGTACCCAAACATTAATATGTTCATGTTTACGAGGTTTAATATGCACTTAACAAACCCAACATTCTTACCTGTCACCGGTCGGTGGCCTGTCGTGGCGATTTTGGCACTGCTATCTGCTTGCGGTTCAGATGAACTGGTACTCCTGAAAACGGACGGAACCGAACAAGATGCAGACAAATTGATGATTGTGGATTGCCTGCTGCCCGGGCAAATCAAACGCCTGGGTGTAGGGTCCACTTATGTCACCCCCCGCCGCCCCGCCAAACTGACGGCACTGGACTGCGAAAACCGCGGTGGTGAGTACGTAGCCTATGAACAAGCCAACAGTGCCAGCGCTTTAAAAGTATGGCTACCCAGTGCCCAGGAAGGCAATATGGTCGCCCAAACCTATGTGGGTGAAATCTACGAAAAAGGATTTGGCATTGAAAGCGATTATAAAACAGCGGCCGCTTGGTATAAAAAAGCCGCCGATCAAGGTTATGCCCGCGCTAAACTGAACCTGGGTTATCTTTATGAAAAAGGTCTGGGGGTAACACAAGATGTAAAATTTGCCTTGGAGCTATATCGTCAAGCTTCCGGTCTCAGCGATACTGATATGCAGTTTGAATCCACCATCGCCTCTGAAACCATCAAGGCTACCATAGGTGACATTGTTAACTTGAAAACGGGCTTAAACAAAGAGCAGGAACAACTGGCCGCACAGTCTGAAGATTTACAGGAACAACAACAAAGGCTGCAATCGGAAAAAGATAGACTGACGCAGGAAACACGTGACTTACGTCGCCAGAAACGCCTGTTGGCAAAACAAAAACGCCTTACGGATGCAGATAAACACAAGTTAAAAGCATTGGAATCCAAACTGGTGATTAAGGAGATGGAACTGAATCGACGCCTGGCACAAACGGATGAAGCCCCTCCACAGACGTCCGATATACCAAGCACCGCCGTCACGCCACTGCAATTAGCCAAAGTATCTATTGCAGGTCCCAGCATTCAACTGGTGAATCCACAGCTGGTGAGTATGCGTGGCATCTCCGTGGTCAATGTTCGCCCAGGAACCAAAACACGGGAAATTATCGGCAATATCAACGCACCGGCAGGTCTCAAAACCCTTTCCATTAATGACAAACAGCATCCTATCAGTGAAAAAGGCCTGTTTAAAGTCTTGCTACCTGTTAGTGCGGAACGCAAACCCATTAAAATCGTTGCTATTGACCGGCAAGGCAAGCGAGCCAAAATTGAATTTGATCTGGTGCAAAGTGATACACCACGGATGGTTAAAACCGGTTTTAATAAGAAGGAAACCCAGGAAGTTTCCGGCAACCTGGGTAACTTCCATGCTCTGGTCATCGGCAATAATAACTATACCCAATACCCCACACTGAAAACTGCCATAAACGATGCCAAAAGTGTGGCAGCTGTGCTTTCCAATAAATACGGTTTTCGAACCACGACACTGGTAAACGCCAATCGTTTTATGATCCTCGCGGCTTTAAACCGCTTGAGCAAGAAATTAACCGAAAAAGACAATTTATTGGTGTACTACGCCGGACACGGTGAACTGGCCAATAATGAGACTGCAGGGTTCTGGTTACCGGTGGACGCCGATCGCAGCAATAAACGCAAGTGGATACCCAACTCGGCCATTTCCGATGTCATCAGCTCTATGCCCGTGAAACGAGTCCTGGTCGTAGCGGATTCCTGTTACTCCGGTTCACTGACCCGGTCTTCACTGGCACAAATGGATGATAATGCTTCCAGCAGTGAACGTCTGACCTGGCTGCGTGCCATGGCTAAATCCAAAGCCAGACTTGCTTTAACCTCCGGCGGATTGAAACCGGTCAGCGATGAAGGCAGTAACAATCATTCTTTGTTTGCCAACGCTCTGCTGAATATACTGAACGACAATAACGACATACTGGAAGGACAACGGCTTTACAATCTTCTGTTTGCCAAAGTATCCATTGGCGCCGAAACACTCAATGTGAATCAAGAGCCGCTATATGCCCCAATTCGGCATGCCGGACACGAATCCGGGGAGTTTTTCTTTCTCCCCAAACAGAGCTGATGCGACGCTGAAACACCATCTTTGCATTGAGCACCGTGAACTCAGCCCAACCCCACAGAGTATTCACTCTGTGGGTTTTGCTCTTAAGCCTGAGCGCATGCGCCACTCCGGTGGAACGCTTGACCCAACTCAGCAAAAAGCTGGATTTGGATCGACACACTATACAAACCAAAGATTTTTTACAGGTTATTTATAGCAATAAACACACTTCCCTAAACTCCCGACATTTACATGTCTATCTCGAAGGCGACGGTTCCCCGTGGTTGGACCGGTTCACGGTAGCGGCTGATCCAACCCCAAGAAACCCGGTAGCCTTAAAGCTAATGGCCTTAGACACACAACCGGCGATCTACCTCAGTCGCCCCTGTTACGGAATAGAGAGGAAGCATCAACAGCCCAACGTGAATAGTAACTGTCAACCCCTGCTTTGGACCCATCAACGCTATTCCGCTACTGTAGTGGGCGGCATGGTTGCCGCTTTACGCATCTATCTGAACAAAAACCCTTACACCCATCTTAGTTTTATCGGCTACAGCGGCGGCGGTGTACTGGCCATGTTGTTGGCACCCCGATTTGAACAAACTCATACCGTGGTCACCATAGCCGCCAATTTGGATACGCAAAAGTGGACTCGCTTACATGAATTTTCCGAACTCAGCGGTTCCATAAATCCGGCCGGTCAAGAACCCTTGCGTCCTTCTATCCGTCAGGTTCACTTCATTGGCGGTCAAGATACCAATGTGCCTCAAGCCATTGTTACAGAATTTCTACAACAACAAAGCAACAGCAAAACGGTAGTGTTGCCTCACTTCGATCATGTGTGTTGTTGGGAACAGCAATGGCCGGAACTGTTACCACTATACGTGCTGCAGTAGTGACCGCTACTGTAGAAAAAGAAGAATTGGACTTAAGGTTTAAGGGCCAGGCATTACCCCGGGCACTTCCTTGTTGAGTTCTTGTTTTCGACTCACTTCGCTTCCCGTTAAGGCATAAGCCAATAATTTCCCCAACTCATCCCGAAACAAGGCAACGACACCATTTGCGTGAATGTCAATGTGCCAATGACCCTGGGATCCCGCGGGCAGGTTGGAAACCACCACAGCATGAGCGGGAGTTTTAACCACCACGGGCATGACGGGAAAACTCACTGCGGTAGGTGTTCCTGTCAGTGTTTTCGCCAACGCCCTGGCGCTGTGCATAATGGGAAGAATATAAGCCAGGGTCAAACCATTAATCTCAGCACAATCTCCCAATGCGTAGACATCGGGCACAGAGCTTTGCAATAGCGTATCCACCACGACACCTCGATTGGTTTCTATTCCGGCTTGCTGTGCCAATTGCACCCGCGGTGCTAAACCGATGGCCGATAACACCAGGTCCGCATCCAAATGACTGCCATCATTCATCCGCAATTGCAGTCTCTTAGCGTGTTTTTCAATAGACACTACTTTCAAACCGTTTTTCCATGCAATACCCTGCTCTTGTAACTTTTTCTGGAAAAACTCCCCGGCTTGCTCCGGCAACAAATTGGCTAAAGGAAATGCGGATGCGCCCACTACTGTCACTTTACGTCCTGTGGTAATAATATCGTTGGCAAACTCGCAACCGATCAAACCGGAACCAATTATTGCCACATGAGCACTGTCTTTAAGGCGTTTTTCAAACACCGCATAATCCTCTAGACTGTTCACAGACAATATCTCTTGCTTATCCCCTTCCAAGGGAAGTTGACGTTGCTCTGCGCCCAAAGCGATGACCAGTTGCGTATAACTCAATTGATTAATCGCACCGTCACGGGAATAAGCCACAGTTTTTGTTTCACTATCGATGCAGCGTACGTGGCAATGGGACAAAATTTCAGCCCCAATCTGCTCTGCCATTTTAGCCGCCGGTGTAGTAACCAAAGTCTCGCTGGTTTTGGATTGCGCCAAGGCATTCGATAACATAGGTTTGGAATAGAAATCACCCGAATCAGCGCTGATCAAGGTCATTGGGGTTTCGTTGTCCAGTTTACGGAATTCTCTGGCAAGGCTGTATGCCGCCATACCCGTACCAAGAATGATAAGTTTTCGCATTTTTATCCTCTGTTTACCTTAACCATTATAAAATCAATTAGTTTGGGAAATCCGGGCCAAATTTGCGGCTAAATTACGAGAATGCACGCAAATTTTCCAAAAATTTATGCTTTTGTATGGACCTCTAATGCTTATTTCATATATAGTTATCGGAACGTACAATTATAAACAGTTAGAACAAATCGTAGTCAGCCTATTTTGCAAATTCCACTTCATAAAATGGATACAACTTGCCGCTATTTATATTTGATACTGCGTATATCAAAGCAGGTGGGCTTAAAATATAAATTCGTGAAGCAGTTCCTCCAGAATTGAGAGCGTGGTCAACTATACTGATTTGATGCAGTTTTTGGAACTTAATGAATAATTGGAAAATTTAATGGCTGATTCACCACTACTTCGTTGGACTTCTTGCTCTTCCACCCACGTTGGCCATGTGCGGCAAATCAACGAGGACTCTTTCCTTGATCGCGCGGACATTAAACTGTGGGCTATCGCCGATGGCATGGGCGGTCATCACGCCGGTGATGTGGCCAGTAATAGTATCGTATCGGAATTGGACGCCATTACACCCCGTACCCGACTCAGCACCTATATCGACGAAATTGAGGACCGTTTAATCACGGTCAATCGACAGCTGCGAGACCTGGCAGCGCAGCACAAAGACAATCGCACCATAGGCAGCACCGTCATGGCCATGGTAGCGCTCGATGATCACTACGCCCTGCTGTGGGCCGGCGACAGTCGTGCTTATTTGTCTCGCAACGGTCATGTCTCCCGTCTCACCCGCGATCACAGTCAAGTAGAAGAACTGGTGGAAAGAGGCGTTATACTGCCGGAAGACGCTGAGTCTCATCCCGCCGCCAATATCATTACCCGGGCGGTTGGTGCATCGGACCAATTATTTGTTGATGTGGACGTAGATGAAGCCCAACCCGGCGACAAATTCTTACTCTGTAGTGATGGCCTGTATAAACACATTGCCGACGACGAACTGGTCGAACTCCTGCAAAACAACGATTTAGAAGATATTTGCAAAAGTCTCATCGAAACCACTCTGGCACGAGGAGCCACTGACAACGTTACGGTGGTAGTGGTGTCAGCTGAAGCGGCTAATGCTGACGAAGTTCAAGAGACTGAGCTCCCGGAAACAGACGCTGATCTAGAACGTACCGTGGATCTTGAAGCGGATGTTGTTGCTGAAGAAATTTCTGAAATCGCCGCAAAGGAAGCAGAAAACGATACCAGCAACGTAGACGCAGAGGCAATCACGAAGTCTGCCGAATCAGAAGCTGAGGTAGAATCCGATTCTGAGAAGCCTGAGCCCGCCGATAATGACAATGAGGAGAAACCCTCCCGATAGGCACTCTCCCCATAGTGGACCCCGGGTCACAATCACTCTTCTGTTAAGCCTCGCAAACCTTTATTCCGGCTTTACCAGTAACTCTTCTTAAAAAACAAAACGGTCTCAAAAAGACCGTTCTGTTCTATTGGCCGGGAGTTACATGCCACCCATTCCGCCCATACCCCCCATACCTCCACCCGCCGGTGGCGGTGGTGGCGGTGGTGGCGGCGGTGGCGGTGGCGGCGGAACGCCCGGCGGCGGTGGCGGTAAGCCTGGCGCCGGTGGTGGCGCCGGGGTTGCCGGACAATCGGCAATAGTGTTAACCCATGAGGTCGTCACGTGACAAGCAGAGCAATCCTGGCCCGCACCTATGGCGCAATGTCCCCCCGGCAAATTATGACAGGTATCACACCGATCCGTGGTCTGATCGTGCCGGAACGGCACAATCACCGGCACCCAGGCATTGGTGGTGTGACATGCCTCGCACAAATTGCTGGTGATGGGATGCGCAGCGGATTTACCCGTTGGACCGCTCACGCCATCATGGCAGCCCGCCTGGGCGCAAGCCTGGCCGGCGACCAAGGCATGATTGAATACCGCCCCAAGCCAAGTCGTGGTGGTGTGACAGGAATCGCAAGGTAAGGTAGTGGGTATATGCCCCGGACCCTTGCCTGTAGCAATTGTGTTGTTATGACAGCTTTCACAAGCCGCTGTGGTCTGGCTGTGATCGATGGGTTGCAACGTGGGCACCCACACATTGGTGGTGTGGCAACGATCACACAAATTACTGGTCAACGGGTGAGTGCCGGATTTAAAGGTAGGACCGCTGACTCCATCGTGGCAGCCGGACTGGGCACAAGGTTGGCCCGCAACCAGAGCATGGTTAAACGTCGCTCCGGCCCAAGTATTGGTAGTGTGACATGAATCGCAAGGCAAAGTGGTTGGAATATGCCCCGGGCCTTTACCGGTGGCAATGGTATTGTTGTGGCAATTGGCACAGGCGGCGGTGGTCTGACTGTGATCAATGGGCTGTAGTGTGGGTATCCAGACGTTGGTGGTATGACAACGATCGCACAAATTGCTGGTGACCGGATGATTCACGGATTTAAAGGTGGCACCACCGGCTCCGTCATGACAACCGGCTTGAGCGCAGGGTTGTCCCGTTACCAGAGAATGATTAAAAGTTGCATTTAACCAGGAACTGGTGTTGTGGCAGGAATCGCACGGCAATGTTGTAACAATATGTCCCGGACCTTTACCGGTAGCAATCACCGTATTGTGACAGTTTTCACAAGCCGCGGTAGTCTGACTGTGATCGATGGGCTGTAGTGTGGGTCGCCAGGCATTAGTAGTATGACAACGGTCACACAAATTGCTGGTGAGGGGATGGGTCACAGACTTAAAGGTAGGCCCACCGGCCCCATCATGACAACCGGACTGGGCACAAGCCTGCCCTGCCACCAAAGCATGATTGAACACAGCCCCTAACCAACTGCTGGTGTTATGACAGGAGTCACAGGGCAAGGTGGTAGGAATATGCGTCGGACCTTTACCCGTAGCAATCACAGAATTATGACAGTTTTCGCAGGCATCGGTGGTCTGGCTGTGGTCAATGGGTTGTAATGTGGGTCGCCAGGCGTTAGTGGTATGACAACGATCGCACAAATTACTGGTTACCGGATGGGTGACGGATTTTACCGTTCTTGGGCTTACACCATCGTGGCAACCGGATTGTGTACATGGTTGGCCAACTACAGTGCTGTGATCAAAAGCCGCTCCCAACCATGATGTTGTGGTATGACACACATCGCAAGCGGCGGTTGTTGCCACATGGCTTGGTCCTTTGCCCGTTGCAATTGTACCGTTGTGGCAGTTGGCACAGGCATCGTTTATCTGACTGTGATCAAATGGCAGGATAACCGGTAACCATGCGCCGTTACTGCTGTGGCAGGCTTCACAAGCCTCGGTGGTTAAGGGATGACTTGCCGGTTTATAGGTTGGCGTCCCGGTGCCGTCATGACAGCCGGATTGAGCACAGGGCTGACCGGCCACCAGACTGTGATCAAAGGCACCCAGCCAGGTCGTGGTGTTATGACAGGTATCACAAGGCGCAGTGGTCACGATGTGAGTGGGACCCTTCCCCGTAGCAATAGCATTGTTGTGGCAGTTGGCACAAGCATCCGTGGTCTGCGTATGATCAATGGGTATCAGAGTGGGAACCCAGGCGGTGTTATTATGACAAGACTGACACACATCGGAGGTCAAGGGATGTGTCGCGCTCTTAAATGGGCGAGCACTCACACCGTCATGACAACCCGCCGCATTACAGGCCGCGCTGGTCTGACTGTGATCGAACGGAGTCACCAAAGTCACAAAGTTGATATAAAGATGACACAGCTCGCAGGCATCCACACTGGTTGGATGACTGGCACCCTTGCCAATAGCAATAGTGTTGTTGTGACAGTTACCACAAGCGTCATTGGTCTGGCTGTGGTTAAACGGTAATAAGGTTGGTGACCAAGCAGTGTTTGTGTGGCACAGCTCACAGGTATCCGTAGTTAAGGGATGTGCAGCTCCTTTCCCGGCAGCAACACTGTTGCCGTCATGACAACCGGCGCTAAAACAGGCCGCTTGGGTTTCGCTGTGGCCAAACGGTAGCCGCAGGGGTATCCAGGCGGTATCCGTGTGGCAAGCCTGGCAATTATCACTGCTTTGCGGGTGGTTCGTGCTCTTACCACCGGCAAGACCCAGACCATCATGGCAGCCACTGCTGAAACAGGCTGCGGTGGTTTGGCTGTGGTTGAATGGAGTCAATAACAGGGTCCAACCACTGAACTGATGACACAGTTCACAGGCTTCGGTGGTGAGCGGATGGTTCAGGCTCTTACCCAAGCCAATGCCAGTGCCATCGTGACAGCCGGATTGTGCACAGGGTTGCCCCACCACCGTGCCATGATCAAATATGGAAACCAGAAAACTCAAGGTGCTGTGATGACAAATATCACATTCCGCTGTGGTGGGCACGTGAGCAGGATGTTTGCCCAAGGCAATGCTGCCGTTGTGACAGTTGCTGCATACATCAGCGGCTTGATCGTGTGCAAAGGGCAACACCAGAGGTAACCAGGCAGAACTGGTGTGACAAGCTTGACATAGATCACTGGTGAGCGGATGAGTAACGCTTTTATCGGCGCTGCTGTGACACCCGGCAGTAGCACAATCGGTAATTACGGCCTGATCGTGACGGAACGGCAAAATCAGTGGCAACCAGGCACTATTGGTGTGGCAGGTTTCGCAGGCGTCGGTGGTAGTCGGATGAGTGGCCGTTTTGCCGGTACCGCTGCTGTTACCGTCGTGACAACCGGCGCTGGCGCAAGCTGCACTGGTTTGACTGTGATCCATGGGAGTCAAAACCGGCACCCAGACAGTGGTACTGTGACAACTTTGGCATTGATCGGTGCTGGGAGGATGGGTGGCACTTTTACCGGTGACGCCGCTCAAACCATCGTGACAACCGCTGCCGGCACAGGCCTGCCCGGCCACCAACGTGTGGTCAAAAGTCACACTCAGCCAGCTGGTGGTGTTATGACACACGTCGCAGGCCAAAGTAGTGGGTATGTGATTGGGGCCTTTCCCTGTGGCAACGACGTTATTGTGGCAGTTGGCACAGGCGTCTGTGGTCTGACCGTGATCGATGGGGATTAAAGTAGGTGAAAAAGATCCGCCGGTACGGTGACACCGCTCACACAAATCACTGGTTAAGGGATGAGTCGCTGTCTTGCCTAAGCCGGTTCCTGTACCATCATGACAACCGGCACTGGCACAAGCCTGCCCTGCCACAGTACTGTGATCAAAAGCCGCAAACCAATTACTGGTATCAAAGTGGCATACTTCGCATTCCTCATTAGTAACTATATGAGTGGGACCTTTGCCGGTAGCCCTGATGCCGTCATGACAAAGCGAGCAACGGCTTGGCGCTTCGGTGTGATCAAACCCCGTTATGGGCAGCCAGGCTTGCGTATTGTGACAACTTTCGCAACGGTTACTGGTGGGGAGATGCTGAGCATCCATTCCAGTGGCCAAAATTCCATTGTGACATGAAAAACAGGGACGAACGCCCACCACACTATGATCAAAGACCGCAGCGGCGGATATGGCAAAACCCGTCGGTTCGTGACAGCTGTCGCAAGGTGCCGCGGTAACAATATGATCCACAGGCTGGCCGATGGCCAAACTGCCATCATGACAAGCAGAACATTGGGTCGGTAGTGCTTCGAAAATGGAATTGAAATGGCAATCTTCGCAAGCCAGCAAATCGTGCAGGCCCAACAATGGAAAGCCGGTTTGGGTATGATCAAAGTCCGTAGGATCTTTTAAAGGTGTGTCATCAGCCGCAGGCGCCGGTGCTGCGAGCAACTCACCCAGAAAAAAAAGAGACAGCAACAGGAAAACGCCACAACATGTGCGTTGTAGACCGCGTCTGCTACTCATGACCCGCCCTAGTGCTTGCATACGTCTACCACTACCGCCCCTGGTTTATTATTGTGGCAACCTATCCCCCGAACTTGCTAACCGAGTGGAAAAGCCTGCAACAGGTATTACGTACTCACACCATGTTGCTACTTATTCCAGATGGCTGATATCACTGACCCTGCTGTTTGTCGTTACTCTCATCCACTCAACAACTGGATCCGTATGACTTCTATCCCCCGTAATATCAGTACTCTGGAATAGCCGATAGGATTACTCGTGATTACATATTAATGTAATCAATGGTCCCATTGCAAATAGTTCACTACTTAAATAATGCGCAATCTATAACCATACACCCCAAAATCATGCACTTAACCACAATTGGTGATCACATACCCATACCACCCATGCCCCCCATGCCCATTCCTCCCATGGGCGGCGGTGGTGGTGGCGGCGGCGGTGGCGGTGGAACAGCCGGCGGCGGTGGCGGAATACCCGGTGGGGGTGGCGGCGGCGCCGGAGGGGCCGGGCAATCACCTATGGTGTTGGTCCACGGCGGTGTGGTCACATGGCAAACACTGCAATCATCCCCCGGCCCTATGGTGCAATGCCCTCCCGGCAAGGTATGACAGGTATCACACCGATCCGTGGTCTGATCGTGCCGGAACGGCACAATTACCGGCAGCCAGGCAGTGGTGGTATGACAGGCGTCGCATAAGTTACTGGTAATGGGATGGGTTGCAGGCTTGCCTGTGGGCCCACTGATACCGTCATGACACCCGGCCTGGGCACAGGCCTGACCGGCCACAAGAGCATGATTGAATACCGCACCTAACCATGTTGTGGTGGTGTGGCAGGCATCACAGGGCAAGGTGGTGGGTATATGCCCCGGTCCTTTGCCCGTGGCGATGCTGTTGTTATGGCAGTTCTCACAAGCATCGGTGGTCTGGCTGTGGTCGATGGGTTGCAATGTGGGCACCCACACATTGGTGCTGTGGCAACGATCGCAGAGGTTACTGGTAATGGGGTGAGTGGCGGATTTGAAGGTCCGACCACTGGTGCCATCGTGACAACCGGCCTGAGCACAGGCTTGCCCGGCCACCAGGGCATGGTTGAAGGTGGCCCCGGCCCAGGTGTTGGTACTATGGCAGGAATCGCACGCCAGGGTGGTGGGAATATGACCCGGGCCTTTACCTGTGGCAATGACGTTGTTGTGGCAGTTGGCGCACTGATCCGTGGTCTGGCTGTGGTCGATGGGTTGCAACGTGGGGGTCCAGACGTTGGTGGTATGACAACGATCGCACAGATTGCTGGTGATGGGGTGAGTGACAGACTTAAAGGTCAATCCACTGGCGCCATCGTGGCAACCGGCCTGAGCACAGGCTTGCCCGGCCACTAAGGCGTGATTGAACACGGCCCCTACCCAGGTGTTGGTGTTATGACAGGAGTCACACGCCAAGGTGGTGGGAATATGACCCGGGCCTTTACCTGTGGCAATGACGTTGTTATGGCAGTTGGCACACTGATCCGTGGTCTGACTGTGATCGATGGG
>JAOUJW010000032.1 GCA_029882975.1 Gammaproteobacteria bacterium | reverse complement strand
CCATCGGTGCTGCCGCACTAGCCGCATTGGCAATCATCGCAGCGTTCGTGGAAACCGTGTCCCACAACATTCAGGGCTTTGAGATCAAGCTCAACAACCCTGAAGTGTTAATGGGCATGTTCATCGGCGGCATCTTCCCGATGTTGGTCAGCTCCATGACCATGACGGCGGTTGGCGAAGCTGCTTTTGACATGATTAAAGAGATTCGACGCCAGTTCAAAGAAATCCCCGGATTATTGGAAGGCACCGGTAAACCGGACACCGCTCGCTGTGTTGATATAGCCACAACCGCCGCACTGAAAAAAATGATCCCACCGGGATTGATCGCGGTTATCGCCCCACCTCTGGTAGGATTCGGTATCGGTCCCGAAGCTTTGGGCGGTATGCTGGGTGGCGCACTGGTAGCCGGCGTGTTAATGGCCTTGATGATGGCGAATGCCGGTGGTGCCTGGGACAATGCTAAAAAGTTTGTTGAGAAAGGTAACTTGGGCGGCAAAGGCTCTGATGTTCATAAAGCCTGCGTTGTGGGCGACACGGTAGGTGATCCGTTTAAGGACACCTCGGGACCTGCTATGAATATTTTGATTAACGTGCTCGCCATTGTTAGCTTGGTTATTGCACCGTTATTAAAATAATTTATAACAAATAAGTAATAGCAATAAAAAACCCCTAACCCATCGGGTTAGGGGTTTTCTGTTTGCGGCTCTCCGTAGAGAACAAATCGAACTTATTTAATGGTGAAGCTCTTCTTGATCTTCTTGGGTACCGCCACATTTTTCAAAGTTACATACTGAGGCAAGCCGTTTTTATAGGGTGGATAATCTTCCCCTTTGATTAGGGGCGACAAATACTCACGACATTGCTCGGTAATGTGAAACCCGTCACGCGATATAAAGTTCTTCGGCATCATTTTCTCAACATTGGCCACATCGGACAATTTGGCTTCACCCACCGACCATTTATACGGCTTATTGGATTTACGTACGATAGTCGGCATGACCGCCGTTTTACCCTTCAATGCAAACTCAACCGCTGCCTTACCCATGGCGTAGGCTTGATCCACGTCGGTTTTCGATGCAATGTGACGCGCAGCACGCTGCAGATAGTCAGCAACCGCCCAATGATACTTATACCCAAGATTGGATTTGATCAGTTCCGCTATCACAGGGGCTACCCCACCCAGTTGAGCATGACCAAAGGCATCACGAACACCGGTTTCTGCCAGGAACACTCCTTCTTTATTGCGCACACCTTCGGAAACTACGATGGTGCAATAACCGTATTTTTTAACACAGGAATCCACTTTTTTAAGAAATTTAGCCTCATCGAACTCGACTTCGGGAAATAAAATGATATGAGGCGCATCGCCTTCTTTTTCAGTAGCCAAGCCTCCTGCTGCTGCAATCCAACCGGCGTGACGCCCCATGACTTCCATCACAAAAATCTTGGTAGACGTTTTGGCCATGGATGCCACATCAAACGCGGCCTCGCGAATGGACACAGCCACGTATTTGGCGACTGAACCAAAACCGGGACAGTTGTCTGTGATCGGCAGGTCATTGTCTACGGTTTTGGGTATGCCGATGCAGGTAATGGGATACCCCATTTGCTCGCCCAGTTGCGAGACCTTATTGGCAGTGTCCTGAGAATCTCCGCCTCCGTTATAGAAAAAATAACCGATATTGTGTGCCTCAAAAACTTCTATGAGACGCTCATACTCGGCTTTGTTTTCGTCCAGTCCTTTTAACTTATACCGGCACGACCCAAATGCACCGGACGGAGTATGACGTAAGGCCGCTATTGCTTTAGCCGACTCCTTGCTGGTATCGATCAAATCTTCCGTTAAAGCACCAATGATTCCGTTGCGACCGGCGTACACTTTACCGATTTTGTCTTTATGTTTTCGCGCAGTTTCTATGACACCGCATGCGCTGGCATTAATTACGGCTGTCACGCCTCCCGATTGAGCATAAAAAGCATTTTTCTTCGCCATGATAACTCCTCCACACTCTTATATTTTATTTCCAGAACCCAGAGAACCTCTGACTAATTCCGTGAACAAAATCAATAAAAAAATAGAATCACCAAGCTTTGCTGAAAACTTGGAAATAGTCGATATCCCCTGTGCTTTCCCCAACCGGAAAATTCTATTCTCATATCTGCTCATCCAGGAGTTAATTAGAGGTTCCCAGATCAAAATCAATCTTTTCCATTTATACTTCGCTATTGCCTTTCTCAAATACCTGTTGTCGCGTGCGAACTCCGATTTTCGAAAGACGCCGGCCTCATCTAAACGAAAAGACTCAATTTTGAGTTAGGTTCTAGTCAAATTATTTTGTTTTAGATAGACCGAAAATCAATTTTTGTTTTGTTTGAGGCATCAAACACCAAAAAATTAACTGGTAGCTCCTGCTAAACTGTAAAAATCCGGGAGTTGTAGTACTCCAAAGCGCAATAATACCGTTTTTTCTTCTCTCATGTGTTATATTTTTTTATTATTTACTAAAATATTTGTTGATTTACTACTGACTTTTTATTAACTTCCAACTATTTTTAGAAAAATAGTTTAAAAAGTTACAAAATTGGTTTGTAAGATGCATTGCAAAGCAACAAGGAATTACCCGTAAGCAAGGACAGATTCAGCCGTATCGCAGTATGCATTATTAAGCAGCGCAACCATCCAACATAGAAAGGTTAGATGGGAAGGACATCCAAACGTATCACGGCAGGTTCTACCGTTGGAAGATCGAAGATTCGAAGACTGAAGAACACGACGCTGGTATCAGGATTTCTGACGAAGTTTGGCAAAGCAGTTAACACTTACTGATAAACGAGAACAGCGGTCAAGGAAAAGAGGTAGCCTCAATGCGAATTGTACTGGTTGGTGCGCCAGGATCGGGCAAAGGCACGCAGGCGCAAATGCTGGTTGATAAATACAGGATCCCTCAAATATCCACGGGCGATCTGTTACGCGCTGCTGTTAAAGCGGAAACCCACTTGGGAAAATTAGCCAAGGCTGCAATGGATGCCGGCCAATTGGTCTCTGACCAAATTGTTTTGGATATGATTAAGGAGCGATTGGATCAGGCGGATACTCATAGAGGGTTTGTCCTCGACGGTTTTCCACGCAACCTAACCCAGGCATATGCATTGGATGAAATGTTAAACTCCATTGGTAAACCATTGCAGGGTGTTATTCTTATAGACGTGGACTACGATTTACTGATACAAAGAATAACGGGACGTCGAACCTGCTCTACATGCAATCAGGTTTACAATATTTATACATCACCATCCAAACTGGAAGATCATTGCGACAAGTGTGGTGGTAACTTACATCATCGCGGAGACGATAACGAGGAAACCATATCCAATCGTCTGCGCGTGTACGAAACCCAGACCTCGCCATTGATTGCTCACTATGGGGAACAAGGCAAGCTCTATAGTGTGCAAGGAAAGGGTGAAATTGATGAGATTTATGACAGCTTGTGTAACGTCATCACATCAATTGAAGTAAAGGAGGCGCAAAAAAAGAAGGCAACAACGGCAATTAAGTCTGCATTGAATGAAATAATGCAGGAAAATGATATAAAAACAGAAAAAACCAAAGAAAAAACTAAAGAAAGTGTAGTAACTTCCGAAAAGAAGGCAAAAGAAACACATAATCAATCTGGTTCTATTGCCAATAAGGAGGCCACAATCATGGCAGCAAAACCCAAGAGAGCAAAAGCAGCGGTTAAAAAGAAAGCCGCACCTAAGAAGAAAGTAGCTAAGAAGAAAGTAGCTAAGAAGAAGGTAGCCAAGAAAAAGGTTGCCAAAAAGAAGGTAGCCAAGAAAAAGGTTGCCAAAAAGAAGGTAGCCAAGAAAAAGGTTGCCAAAAAGAAGGTAGCCAAGAAAAAGGTTGCCAAAAAGAAAGTCGCCAAGAAAAAGGCTACCAAAAAGAGAGCAGCCAAGAAAAAGGCTGCAGTTACACCATAAGCAGCAAAATTAGCCGGATCGACGGTCCCTTACCCCTTCTGTCACCCTGCAAAGGAGCCAAAAGGGGCCAGGAAACCGAAAAACCGGTAGTTCAGAAGCTAAGGGCGCACAAATGTGCGCCCTTTTTTACTTTCAGCACTTTTTTACACTCCTGCGCTCCTATAAAATCCCAGTATTGAATTGAACGATCTGGCGTAGTGCCAAAAATTGGCATCCCCAAAAAGCAATCCAGGAGAGAATCTTGTCCAGCATTGATACCGGCAAACGAAAAATGCCCATGAGCCGCATGCGCCGCATGCGCCGCGACGACTTCAGTCGTCGCCTGATGCGCGAATCCGTGCTAACAGCAGACGACCTCATATATCCCATATTTGTCATCGAAGGCAAAAATCAACGCCAAGCCGTACAATCCATGCCAGGTGTTGAAAGGGTTTCCATCGATCAGTTACTTAAAGAGGCGGAACAAATTGTCGAATTGGGGATTCCGGCCGTTGCCCTGTTTCCTGTTACCGAAGCGGACAAGAAGTCCGAGTTGGCGGAAGAAGCCTTTAACCCGGAAGGTTTGGCACAACAGGCAGTTCGAGCATTGAAGCAGGCATTCCCTTCTTTGGGCGTAATCACTGATGTCGCCTTGGACCCTTTCACCACCCATGGCCAGGACGGCTTGATCGATGCGTCCGGTTATGTACTGAATGACGAGACGGTGAATGTTTTGGTAAAGCAAGCCGTATCACACGCCGAAGCAGGAGCCGATGTCGTGGCTCCATCCGATATGATGGATGGTCGCGTCGGCGCAATTCGCCAGGCGCTGGAAGCAGCCGGACATATTCATACACGAATTTTGGCCTACTCTGCCAAATATGCTTCCAACTATTATGGCCCCTTCCGCGATGCGGTAGGATCAGCAGGCAATTTGGGCAGCGGTAACAAGTATACCTATCAAATGGACCCCGCCAACAGTAATGAAGCTTTAGCCGAAGTGGCACTGGATTTGGCCGAAGGGGCCGATATGGTAATGGTGAAACCCGGAATGCCCTATTTGGATATTGTTTACCGGGTCAAACAGCAATTTGGCGTACCTACCTATGTTTACCAGGTGAGCGGGGAGTACGCGATGATTATGGCAGCCGTACAAAACGGGTGGCTCAATGAACGTGCGGTTATCCTGGAGGCTTTGTTAGGCTTCAAACGTGCCGGCGCGGATGGAATCTTGACCTACTTCGCAAAAACCGCTGCCCAATGGTTACGACAAGGCGATTAAACAGCCGGTTAATCCCATCTCATGTCATCCTTATTTGATTTTGAACCTAAAGTGGATGCCTATGGCGTCATGGGCAATCCCATTGCTCACAGCAAATCGCCGCAAATCCACCAAAGTTTTGCTGCTCAAACCCAGCAATCCATTAGCTATGATGCGATCTTAGTGGACCCGGGCGGTTTACCCCAAGCGGTAGGTAATTTTGTCGCCAACGGCGGTAAAGGCTTAAACATCACCGTACCGTTTAAGAAAGATGCCTGGAACCTGGTAGACACACTGTCCGAGCGCGCCCGTCTGGCCGGAGCCGTTAATACCATCGCAGTACAAGAGGATAAGACTTTATTTGGCGACAATACAGATGGCATCGGTCTGATTCGCGACCTCAGCAACAACCATAACGTTACGCTGCAGGGAAAGCGTATACTTCTAGTTGGCGCCGGTGGTGCTGCCCGGGGGGTTTTAGGACCCTTACTGGATGGCAAACCGGAACAGTTAACACTATGCAATCGTACTTTGAAAACGGCGCAGGAATTATTACTGGACTTCTCTGAACCGGCTAACTGCACAGCCTGCACTTTTGATTCGCTGCCACCCCAACCTTATGACGTGCTCATCAACGCCACATCAGCCAGTCTTCAAGGCGAGGCGCCACCTCTTGCCAATACGGCACTGCATCAAAACAGTGTTTGTTACGATATGATGTATGGCGCTCAACCGACGCCGTTCATGCTTTGGGCACAACAACGCGGCGCAGGATACATCAGCGATGGTTTGGGTATGTTGGTGGAACAAGCCGCCGAATCTTTTTATATCTGGCGCAAGGTTCGCCCGGACAGCCAAATTGTTATTCATAATTTGCGGAACCGTCTGCAAACAGCCGGCTAGGCCGGGCGCCCAGCTCAAGCAAAAAAATCTTTATTGGGTTCTTTCTCTATGGTGGGTTGACGCCGCTCGATCAATCGTCGCTCCATCCCTGACCAGTCTTTTTTTCGCCAATCCAAGCCGCGGCGATCGTTATGATAGGCACGAATTGTGAACTCTCTCACACACAATTGATGTCCGCGACAATCGGTCTTATCCAAGCGCTGCAACAGACGCTTGGCCATCGCTTCCGGTTCTATGAGCACTTGGCCATGACGTACGATACCGGTATCTGAAATTTTATCGAAAACACAAAACTCGGATCGTTTAACTTGATCACTCTTAAACAACACCTGTCGGGCGGATTCCTTAAATCCCTTTGGTGACAACATACGCTCAACCATGCGCCTTAACTCAAATTCACTAAAGGTCCGTGGCAAATTGCCAACAAAAATATACATCATATCTTCCCCCAAACCCTCTGCATCAAACTTTTTTCAAAGCTTCTTCAAACCTCGACATCAACTCTGTATCAACACCGTCCGGCGCCCCTCACAGATATTATAAATATTTGTTTTTTAAGTCGATGTAGTGTTTCGCCGAGTAATCAATCCAATTGCGCTCAGACTCGGTCAGCAGTCGCACCTTCTTAACCGGCGTTCCCAAATAGAGGTAACCGCTCTCCAGCTCCTTCCCCGGTGACACCAGACTACCGGCTCCCACCAACACATAAGGTTCTACCACAGCGCCGTCCATAATCGTGGCGCCCATACCGATAAGGCAGTTATCGCCAATACTACAACCGTGCAAAATGACTTTATGGCCAACAGTGACGTTCGCGCCGATTTGCAGGGAGTAACCGTCGGGTTTTTCCGTATAGGGGTGGGTCACGTGCAACACGGAACCATCTTGAACATTGGTACCGGAGCCAATACGAATGTGATTCACATCCCCGCGAATAACCGTTAACGGCCATACCGATGCGTCCGCCCCTAAGACCACATCGCCGATAACCACGGCTGACTCATCCACATAGGCTTTCGCACCCAACTCCGGGGCAAACTGTTGAAATGATCGAATTGCCATAAATTAATCCTACTTAAAGTCGGTTCAGCGCATGGTTACCAATTCTTCGGCGCTGGTGGGATGAATTGCGACTGTATTATCGAAATCTTTTTTGCAGGCCCCCATTTTTATCGCGACGGCAAAGCCCTGCAACATTTCATCTGCACCGGTTCCGATAATGTGACAACCCACCACTTTTTCCTCCGCACCTACCGTTACTAACTTCATGGCGGTTTTGGGTTGGTAGGGGGTAAAAGCATAAGCCATGGGTGTAAATGCCGTTTGATACACTTTTACTGCATCACCGTATTGCTCACGCGCCTTGGTCTCACTTAGTCCCACCGTACCAATGGGTGGATGACTGAATATCACACTGGGAATATTTTCATAGTTCAAGTGCCGATCCTGCTGTCCATTAAACAAGCGATCTGCAAGACGCCGCCCGGCAGCAATAGCCACCGGAGTCAAAGGTACTCGACCGGTCACATCTCCTAAAGCGTATACATTGGCAATATTGGTATTTTGAAAATCATCCACCACAATATGCCCCACTGCGTCGGTTTTGATACCCACTTGATCCAGACCCAGGCCCTCAATGTTAGGATTGCGACCAATGGCCCAGATAACACAATCAAAGTCACTATGAATCGCACCATTTTGATCCTGCACTTGTATCCCGCCGGCGCTTTGTTCCAAACGGACAACCTGGGTTTGGGTCAGGACGTGGATGTGGTTGTGCAACATTTCCTGCATCAGCACATCACCCAACATGGGATCGAAATGACTCAGGCAATGTTCGCCACGTACCAATAAAGTGACATCCGAGCCCAAAGCATGCAACACGCCGCTGAGCTCAACCGCAATAAAGCCCGATCCGATAACCGCGACTTTTTTCGGTAGTTCAGTGAGCGCGAAAAAACCATCGGAGGTCATCCCCAGCCCCGCTCCGGGCACATCGGGTACGGCAGGCGTGCCACCGGGCGCAATCACCAGATGTTTGGCGCTGTACTCGGTACCATTCACTTCCACGGTATTGGAACTGAGCAGGCGTGCTTGGCCTTTAATTTCCGTAATACCCAATTTTTGCAAATAGCCGTCATACCATTGGTTGATGCCGCTGATATAATTTTCACGCGCGTTAACCAAGGTTTGCCAATTGAAACTGTTGAGCGATACATCAAATCCGTAAGCGGGCGCTTGTGCAATGGCCAAGGCCGTTTCGGCACCATACCACATGACTTTTTTAGGAACACAACCCACGTTGACACAAGTACCGCCCATTTTACCGCTTTCCACAATAGCGCAACGGGCGCCGTACTCGGCAGCACGCTCCGCTACGGACAGACCGCCACTACCACCGCCGATGGCAATTAAATCGAATTCCTGTTTAGTCAATCTATTACCTTATGAATCTTATGTGAATGATAGAAATTAGTGAAAAATTGTCTGGTTTTCACCGGGGTTTGGCGCCCGATTTCACCACAAAATCAATCGCATGGAACACTCAAAAATTATTTTAAATTATATTTATTATCATGGGCTTACATAAGACACTGCGATTGTGTATTATTACTTCAGTATAATCCCGGTTACCTTATTTTAAGTAGAATACCACGCTTCGATTTAAAAAATGAAACTCTATTCGCTGTTACTCTTATTGCCGGTTTTAGCCGGGTGTGTGCCGGATCTTGAACCTCGATCCAATCTCCTGGAAAGCAGCCGTGGAAGTACGGCTGCCAATGACGCCCATACTTCTTCCGTTTCCGGCACCTCTTGCAGTCAAGCCTCATGCCATGATGGCATTGATGCTGCGGCTTTCACCCTTTCGGGTACTCTGTATAGCTACACAAACCTAAATGCCACACTAAACAATGCGGCCATAGAATTATATTCCGAACCTCATGGCAGCGGAGAACTCCTGGCCAGTATTGATGTAGACGATAACGGCAATTTTTACAGCAACCGTACCTTTACCGGTAACGGTGTGGAATATTATCCCGTTGTTTACGATCGATCCCTTGCCAAGCGATCCTATAAACCCATACCTTCAGCCCCGTTAAATGCCAGCACGCTTCAATGCAACAGTTGTCACGGCAACGCAGTTAGCGCCACAGACGCAAATGGTCAAATCATTGCCACCCCAACGGTTGCCCGATTGAACAATGGGAATTTTAGCAATACCTACTTCAGCGGCAGTTGCGCAACGTGTAATATTCAAGGCACGGTACTCAACGCCGGACCCCGAACCTATGTTGCTATCGGTTTTTATAACAGAGCCTGGAATACCATCGGCAACTATAATTACGACCTACATCTGGCAGGCGTAGTTGAAACCACCGCTCTGGGCGATTTTTACAGCTCCAACCTGCTACCGCCGACATGGTACGGCCTGATAGCATCATATGACAGCACCGTAAAACTTACCGCCACGTATGTGGGCCAGGGATCCATCCCCTACCGAGCTCATTCAGCGACTGACCGCGTGTGCTCCAATTGCCATGGATCGTCCGCACCGGCATTGAATGCCAATTCGTTAATCCCCGTACCAAACTAACCCCTTCCAGGAATTAATCAGAGCTTCCTTAAATTTAGTACCATACCAACGGCCCTTCCTGCATCAATGCCAACTGCTCCCGCAAGGCCAGGATTTGTTCTTCCCAGTAACGGTTGCCGGCGAACCAGGGAAAATTGATGGGAAAGCTGGGGTCCTGCCAACGTCGCGCCAGCCAAGCCGAATAGTTAATCATACGTAAGGTACGCAAGGGTTCTATGAGCGCCACCTCAGAGGGATTGAAGTCACTAAACTCAGTGTACCCCCCCAGGACATGGGATAACTGTTGTGTCATTTGCTCCCGCTCACCCGATAACAACATCCATAAATCCTGGATTGCCGGTCCACTGCGGGCATCGTCAAAATCCACAAAATGAGGACCGTCACTGGTCCATAAAATGTTACCCGGGTGACAATCACCGTGAATGCGCAGCTGTGCCACAACGCCTGCTGCATCAAATCCGGCCTGCACCTGCGCCAACACATCCCGCACCAGGCTGGTATACGCCTCGCGCAATTCCGCCGGGATAAATGTAGTTGCTAATAAAAACTCTACCGCGTCATGACCATAGGTTTGTATATCCAAGCGGGGACGATGTTGAAACGGCCTTAAACGACCCAAATTATGGATCCGGGCAATAAAGCGGCCCATCCAGCGTAAATTTTGCTCACTATCCAACTCGGGCCAGCGACCGGCTCTGCGCGGATATAGGGAAAAACGAAATCCATGGGACATGTGTAGGGTTTCACCATCCCACCGCAAAGGCGCCACTACCGGCAACTCTGCTTCTGCCAGAGTGATGGTAAAATTGTGCTCTTCAATAATGGCGGCATCGCTCCAACGTCCCGGACGGTAAAACTTGGCGACCAAGGGTGTCCCGTCTTCCACGCCCACCTGATAGACACGGTTTTCATAGCTGTTTAAGGCTAATAAACGACCATCACACTGCACCCCCATGGTTTCCACCGCGTCCAACACCACTTCCGGTGTCAATTGCTCATAAGGATGTTCATTGTGGGTTTTACCCACGTCGGGAGCATCGGCTGAACCTAAATGGTTTGAATTGTCTAAACTATCTCGCGGATCATCCTGCAAAGGAGTCCTCCCTGTGTTGAATATTGGGACGCATATTGCATAATACCGGGCTACCGGCTTTTACAAAACCTGTCTGACTCGCAGCTGTTGAAAAAGAATTATAGGATTACTCATGAAAAACCCCCTGTTGGAATATCCGCCGCTACCCGCCTTCACACGCATTAAACCGGAACATGTGGAAGCGGCAGTAGACCAGGTACTGACGCAAAATCGAGAAGCCATCGCTACTTTACTACAACAAGACGAGCATAGTTGGGAATCATTGATACAACCCCTGGAACAAATACAGGACCGTCTGCACAAAACTTGGTCGCCGGTGAGCCATCTAAACTCGGTCATGAACAATGAAGCCTTGCGTGATGCTCACAATGCCTGCCTCCCCAAATTGAGCCAGTATGCCACGGAGCTGGGGCAAAATACCGCCTTGTTTCAGGCCTACCAGCGTTTGCATGACAGTGACACATTCTCACAATTGAGCCAAGCTCAACAAAAAGTTATTAATGACGCCCTTAGGGATTTTCGATTGTCCGGTGTGGATTTGCCCGAGACAGAAAAAAATCGTTTCAAAGAAATTCAGCAACAGCTATCTACACTAAAATCCCAATTTTCTGACAATGTTTTGGATGCCACTCAAGCCTGGTCTTTTCACACGGAACAAGAGTCTGATTTGGCCGGATTACCGCCTTCCGCCATCGACATGGCGGCACAAACCGCGCAAAGCCGAAATCAAAGGGGTTGGGTTTTTAACCTGGAATTTCCTTCTTACTTTGCCATTATGACCTATGCCGACCGGCGTGAACTGCGACAACAAATATATAAAGCTTATGTCACCCGTGCATCGGACCAAGGTCCAAACGCAGGACAGTTCGACAACAGTCGGATCATGCAACAAATTTTAGAGCTGCGCACACAAAAAGCCCATCTCCTGGGCTATGCCAATTATGCCGAGCTGTCGCTGGCTACCAAAATGGCACCGGACACCCAATCGGTATTGGATTTTCTCAGTGATCTGGCCAAACGCTCCAGACCCATCGCCGAACAGGATTTACACCAGCTACAGGATTTCGCGACACAAGAAATGCAATTGTCGAGTTTGGAACCCTGGGACATTATGTACCTCTCGGAAAAATTGCGCCAAAAACGCTACAACGTCAGCCAAGAAGATCTCAAACCCTACTTTCCCGAACCACAGGTGGTTCAAGGTATGTTTGCAGTGGTGCACAAACTGTACGGTTTAAGCATCGAGGAACGCCATGACGTCGACACTTGGCATGAGCAAGTACGGTTCTTTGATGTAAAAGACCCAATAGGCCAACTTCGGGGCCGCTTCTATATGGACCTCTATGCGCGTGCAAACAAACGCGGTGGCGCCTGGATGGATGAATGCGCTTCCCGGTTTAAAACCAAGGATGGCATACAAACACCGGTCGCCTTTATCACCTGCAATTTTACCCCACCCAGCGGTGGCAAACCGGCCCTACTGACGCATTCTGAACTCACCACTTTGTTTCATGAATTTGGCCATGGCTTACATCATATGTTGACCCAAATCGACTGCATGGATGCGTCCGGCATTAACGGAGTGCCCTGGGATGCTGTAGAACTGCCCAGTCAGTTTATGGAAAACTGGTGCTGGGAAAAGGAATCTCTAAATCTCATAGCACGCCATTACGAAAGCGGTGAGCCTCTGCCCGACTCGCTGTTCGACAAACTGCTACAGGCTAAAAATTTTCAAAGTGCCATGCAAATGGTGCGGCAGTTGGAATTTGCCCTGTTTGATTTTCGCTTACACCTGGAATTCGACCCTCAACAGCCGGATCAAATACAAAACCTGCTGAATCAGGTTCGACGCGAGGTCGCAGTAATCCGGCACAGTGACTATAATCGGTTCCAACACGGTTTTTCACACATATTTGCCGGAGGTTACGCCGCCGGTTATTACAGCTACAAATGGGCCGAAGTACTCTCTGCGGATGCCTTTTCCAAATTTGAGGAGGACGGTATTTTTAACCGAGACACCGGCCAGGCTTTTCTACACAGCATCCTGGAACAAGGCGGATCTGCCGAACCCATGGAACTTTTTAAACAATTTCGAGGCAGAGAACCTTCTGTGGATGCTTTATTGCGTCACAGCGGCATAACTGCCTGAACCCATTTACTGCTTGAACGACGGAGCCCGAAATATGTTATATCGCTTATGGTTGTTGCTTTTCATTTCCAGCGCGTGGAGCAGCCTGGTATTTGCGCAAACCACCTTCATAAAAGATCTGTTGAATGTTCAAGTCTATTCCGAACAACCCACCGGAAGTATTCCCAACGGCGAAGCAGTCACTACCCTACCCAGCGGTACGGCCGTGGAAGTACTCATGACCGATGGAAAATACAGCAAAATCAGCCACAAGGATAAGGAGGGGTGGGTGGAAACCGCCATGCTTACCACAGCAAAACCTCAAAAAGTTCGCTACTTACAGTTGTTGGCCAAATTTAAAGCCGTAAGCGAAGAACTGGAAGCGGCAAAAGCAAAACTGGGCCCCGAAACCGATACCAAAAAAGAAGTCCAGGCCTTGGGCAAGCTGCATAAAGAATTGGAAAAAGCCAGAGCCAGAATTGTAGAACTGGAACAGGCAAAAACAACCGTTGAAAACAGCCCTGCCGCCGCCGCAAACTCTGCGGACAGTGCAACAGAAAACCCGACTGAAAACCCAACCCCGGCCCAACCGCAACCCACGTCTGCAGCCATGCCCCCTATACCTGCTGTTTGGGCCGGTGCCGGCATGGTATTGTGTCTGATTCTGGGCCTGTATTTGGGCTACTCCTACCTGGACAACAGAATCAGCAAGCGCCACGGCGGTGTGCGCATTCGCTGATCCCTGATTGCCGCAGCCCACTCCTGCGCGGAACCGCCTGGCCGCCAAGTGCCTAAAGCCAAAGGCGACGTTTCCTGGTATGCTTTTGCGCTCCTATTAGCTGCGGAAACATAAGGGCGGATGAAATATAAAGACCTGCGCGACTTCATACAGCAACTGGAAAAAACCGGACAACTGAAACGGATTCAGGCTGAGGTGGACCCCTATTTGGAAATCACCGAAATCTGCGACCGTACTCTACGAGCCGGCGGCCCGGCCCTGTTGTTCGAAAATGTCAAAAACAGCAATTACCCCTTGTTGGGAAACTTATTTGGCACTGTGGAACGGGTGGCCCAAGGCATGGGCGAGGAATCGGTAACCGCATTAAGGGAAGTGGGTCAACTGTTGGCCTTTCTCAAAGAACCCGAACCGCCCAAAGGCGTAAAAGACGCCTGGGAAAAACTACCGATATATAAGCAGGTGCTCAATATGGCACCCAAAGTAGTCCGCAATGCACCTTGCCAGGAAAAAGTTCTGGAAGGTCAATCGGTTGATCTGTCACAGCTACCGGTTCAAACCTGCTGGCCGGAAGACGCCGCCCCCTTGATCACTTGGGCCTTAGTGGTTACTAAAGGGCCTTACAAAGAACGTCAAAATATGGGTATCTACCGCCAACAAGTCATAGGCCCCAACAAGGTAATCATGCGTTGGCTGTCCCATCGAGGCGGTGCTTTAGATTACCGCGAATGGTGCGAAGCCCATCCCGGGGAACCCTTTCCCGTGGCAGTGGCACTGGGCGCCGACCCCGCTACGATTTTGGCTGCGGTGACGCCCATTCCTGACACGCTCTCCGAGTATGCCTTCGCCGGCTTATTGCGCGGATCAAAAACCGAAGTAACTCAATGCCTTGGCTCTGATTTGCAGATCCCGGCCAGCGCCGAATTTGTACTGGAAGGTTATATTTATCCGGGCGAAACCGCGGATGAAGGTCCATTTGGTGATCATACCGGTTACTATAATGAAGTGGATCGATTCCCGGTCTTCACTATCGAACGCATTACCCAGCGCAAAGACCCTATCTACCACAGCACCTATACCGGCAGGCCACCGGATGAACCGGCTATTCTGGGATTGGCCCTGAATGAGGTGTTTGTCCCCATACTGCAAAAACAATTTCCGGAAATCATGGACTTTTATCTACCCCCGGAAGGTTGTTCCTACCGAGTGGCCGTGGTCAGCATGAAAAAACAATATGCCGGACACGCCAAACGGGTCATGATGGGAGTTTGGTCATTTTTAAGACAGTTTATGTACACTAAATTCGTCATTGTAGTAGACCAGGATATAAACGCGCGTAATTGGCAGGATGTGATCTGGGCTATGAGCACACGTATGGATCCGGGCCGAGACACCACCATCGTGGATAACACCCCCATCGACTACCTGGATTTCGCCTCACCTGTTTCGGGATTAGGTTCCAAAATGGGCTTTGATGCCACCAATAAATGGCCTGGGGAAACTCAGCGGGAGTGGGGCCGCCCCATTTGCATGAGCGAAACGGTCAAAAAACGCGTGGATGAAATCTGGGATTCTTTGGACATATTCGATTGAAACACCGAAGTTGCAGACGATACGGCTTATAGATGATGCTAAACCTCTGATAAAGGACACATAACCGAGACATTTGTTTTTCGAATCTCTATAATCAAACAATAACAATATAACTGCCAAGGGTTACAAAGGAGCAAAAATGCGCACAATCATGGTTTTAAACGCCAAGGGTGGATGCGGTAAAAGCACCATAGCCACCAATCTGGCGAGTTATTTCGCGGTTAGTGGCAAATCGACAGTATTGGTGGACTTTGATCCACAACAATCCAGCTTGGAATGGCTCAATGCTAGAGATCCCAAACGCCCCGAAATTCAAGGCATAGACGGAACAGCTGAGCAAGTGCGTGTTTCCAAAAAAAGCGATGTGGTCATTTTTGATGTCCCCGCCGTAACCCACGGAAAAGAACTGGCCAGCTTTGTAAAACGCGTGGAGACCATTGTCATGCCGGTATTGCCGTCACCGCTGGACATCCGTGCAGCCGCCAAGTTTGTTCAGGAATTACGCGCTTTAAGCAAAGTGGAACGCAACGAAGTAAAAATCGCGCTCGTGGCCAACCGTGTCAGGGAAAATACCGTGGTTTACCACAAGCTGTCTGTCTTTCTGAAAAGCTTGAAAATACCATTTATCGCCAGCTTGCGTGACACGCAAAATTATATTCGCGCCGCTGACCGAGGCTTGGGCATTTTTGAAATGGCACCTTCGGCTGTGCAGATGGATTTGGACCAGTGGGGCCCCCTCATCAAATGGGTTAACAGCAAACGTAGCCTGCCCTAACACCAACCGCGGAAACCAAATATGCGCTACTCAAGGCTTAGAAACATTACCACTATGTTGTTACTGGTTTTGGGTAGCGCCTGCACCCCATCGCACCAGGCTATGGTAAAGCCCGCGGACTTTACCCAAAGTCAATGGATTCGCCATACCACGGTGCCTGGACAATTCGAAGAAGTGAAGTCCTTTTTGGAATTGGCCATCACGGATAGAGGCATCAAGATCAACAATGTCTCACACATCGCCGAAATGCTCAAACGTACCGGTGCGGAAGTGGGTGACGAAACATCGCTCTACAGTCACGGTCAGGCTATAGAATTTTGCAGCGCAACCATTTCTCGCGCCATGATGAAAAGCAATGCGCACTACATTTCGCTGTGCCCCTACATTATATTTATTTACGAACTACCACAGCAGCCCGGCACCATACACTTATCCTACCGCAACCTACTGGTAATCGATGCAAACGACCCGACACTACAAGCCGTAGACCAGCTACTGCAGGATATTGTCTCCGAGTTAAAACAGTGAAACTTAACAGGCTCGACTTGTAACTTACTCCACTCGGTAGCCCTCGTAATCTCAAACAACTATATTCCCGCGCCAATTTGTCAGCAACTGATATAAACACAAAGCCCAAGCTCTGCTACACTGGGCGACTCTACCGGACGACTGTTTTTTATAAAGTTCAAACATGAAAAGTTTTAGCGAACGTTTAAAGCTTGGAAGCAAATTTTCCGCCCTCTTCGCCCTGCAACTCTGCCTTGCAGCCGGATTGCTGTCGTGCACCCAGAGCGACCACTTCATCCCCCAAGGCATCAGCGGTAGCGTCGCTATTGTTCCCGGCACGGAATCGGACTCAGACATCAACAATCCCGATACCACACCCACGAGCAATAATTCCTTAAATAACGTCCAGTCCATCGGCAACCCGGTACAACTGGGAGGATTTGTCCAGGCATCATCGGATCCACATGATTACTTTTACGTTCATCTGGCACAAAATCAGTTAATTCGCCTGAGCACAGATCCCGGACCCGCAACCGTTACATTGCGCCTGCTCAACATCGCCGGCAGCGCAGTCGCCAGTGACAGCAATGCGACTTATTTAAGTACCCTAAGTGTCACCGCCCCCGCCTCCGGCGACTATTACATCCACGTTCTAGCAAATTCAGGCTCACACAATTATGTCCTCTCGGTAGGTACAGCCACCACGGCGCCGGTCGCTGTGTCGGGCACATCCTTGGCACAAACAACAACTGCAGGAACAACCATTGCGCAAACGACAAGAGCACATACAGAATTTGCTCTGGGAGAAATTATTATAGAACCCGCCACTCCATCCAATGGAGGTTCAACCTCGACCTTACCCGCCGGAGTCAAACCCATGGGTTCACTGGCGCAACGATTTAACTTGCCGTTAAAAACCGGTCTGGAACGCGGACAACTGTTGCGTTTGGGAGATAAGATCAGTCGCGAGCGAATTATGGCCGCCCTGGGGGTGCAACCCAACAGCAGCGCCAACGCTCAGGAACAATTGAAACAGGACACCATCGCTGTACTGGAAAAATTACAGCAACAACCCGGCATTCGCGCCCGTCTTAACTATGTTAGAAAAGCCCTGTTAACACCCAATGACGTAAACTACCGCCAGCAATGGCACTACACGATGATGAACCTGCCACGGGCCTGGGACATTAGCGCACCCCAAGGCCAAAATACGATTGTTGCCGTACTGGATACTCGAGTGTTACCCCACGAAGACTTCAATGGCCAACTGCTACCCGAAGCGGACTTTGTAAACGACGGCATTTATACCACCAGCGAATCTCACGGCACCCATGTCGCCGGCACTATTGCGGCACGAACCAACAATAGCATCGGGGTCGCCGGGGTTGCCGGACTCAATGCCCGCATTATGCCCGTACGAGTGTTGGACGATAACGGTTACGGTTATGATCACGACATAGAACAAGGTATACGCTATGCTGCCGGCCTCGACAACGATTTGGAGTCGACCGCAGAAACCGCAACGCGTGTCGCAAACGGTGAGGTCGCGGACGTCATTAATCTCAGCTTGGGTGGCCCTGAAGGTTCCGGCCCAACACCGGCAGCATATGTGCAGGCTCGTGCTGCGGGCGTCATTATCGTTGCAGCGGCCGGTAACGAACGCTCGAACCACCCCTCCTATCCCGCCGCCTACCCGGAAGTGGTTGCGGTGAGCGCCGTGGATGCAAAAAAAATCTCTGCCTTCTATTCAAATTTCGGCTCCTATATCAGTGTCGCAGCACCCGGTGGAGATATCGACGCAGACTTAAACAAGGATCTGAACCGCGATGGGATTTTTAGCACGCTGTATAATGATTTCGGGGATGCGACTTATGGACTGATGTCCGGCACTTCCATGGCCAGCCCGCACGTGGCTGGAGTGGCCGCGCTAATGAAATCCGTGTACAAAAACTTAAGCCCCGAGCAATTCGATACCGCTCTGAGCAGTGGCCGTATCATCGAAGATTTGGGCTTGCCGGGCAAAGACGCACTCTACGGCTACGGCCTTATTGATGCCTGCAAAGCAGTGATTTACGCTGCCGAACTCGCTCAAACCACCGTACCCGTTATTAATAGCACTCTCAGCGTCGCTCCGGGTATTTTGAACTTTGCTCTTAGTAGTGACCATGCGGATTTTCAGGTGTCACGCGGCTGTGGCACGACAGCAGTCAGCGTCACTGAACCCAGCAGCGACACCCCCTGGATCAGCCTGCGCCCGCTTAATGTGGACACCAACGGGCTCGGCACCTATCGCGCCACCATAGATCGCGCCATGCTGAGCCAGGACCCGGTAAGAAATACCAGCGGAAACATTAAGATCAATGGTTCTGACCTACCGGCTTTGGTACAAAAGCAAGCGCAACAAACCCAAATCAATCCTCAATATCTGATATTGTATACCTACGATAGCTCGTTAAATCGTGTGGTGGAAACAGACCGCCGAGTGTTTACTCACGCCGCTGCATCGTTCGAGTTTCAATTTTCCAACATTCCCCCAGGCTATTACCACCTGGCCTACACCAGCAACTTTGGCGGAGGTAACCCGGTCGCCATTTCGTACTTCCCCGACGGCTATGCCATCTATTGCTATTACGGAGAAGCCTGCGACATACGTGATGTGATCATGCAGCCGGACGGACGAATTGGCGGCATTCACTTTCTCGGCGGATTTGACCGTATTTCAATCAATTAAAGTACTTTCTCCTCTCTTAACACTCTCTCCCTCCCCCTATCTGAAAACGCGCTGAATTACCCACATAAATGTTAAAGTTTTATTAAATGTGTCCGATATTTTGAACAATTAGTTCCAATTCTGGAATTTTATACATTTTATTTACTTAAGACTTTAATTTTTATGAAATTAAATAGTGCGACAACTATCTTTTTCTTGGGACTCATGGTGGCTAATCCGCTTTACGCTGATGACTATTTGGATGCCGTGGAATCTGAAGCAAATTCTAAAGTTAAGTCCAAAACGTCACCAAACCACGACCCCAGTAAAACTGAACACAGGGAGCACATGGAAATGGAGTTGAAGGCCAAGCTGCCTTCGACATACAAATTCTATACAAAACTATCGGAGAGCAACAAAGCCAAAGTGGCGAAACTGCATGAAATCAACGATGACATTTCGGCAATAAGTAAGACGGTTTTCGACCTATATCTGGTTCAAAACAAATAAGACGAGGACTTTAACGTGAACGTGAAACAAATTTCCTTCCTGTACACCATTACACTGTCCGGCCTGCTGGCCATACCCGGCCTGGCATCCGCCAATATGGATGTAAAAATCGCTCCTGACATCGAAGCAGTGGAACTTAAAGCGGGTGATCAAAACATTCGCATTGAGCGCATTCAGGACACCGAAAATCTGCTTACGGGTGGTTTTTCCAAAACTTCACGAAAATGCCCGCCTTTTTGTATTCAGCCGATTAATGTGGCACCCGGCGTCAAAACTGTAGGTGAACTGGAATTGCTGGATTTTATGAAAAAAGAACTGGCCAGCGGCAGCGGGGTCTTAATCGACGCAAGAACGCCCAGCTGGCATGAAAAAGGGACTATTCCCGGTTCGGTCAATATTCCCTTCACCTCGTTTATTCCCGGAAAAATCAGCTCTTCTGAGCTCAGTGAAATTTTGTATTCCTTGGGTGTACGTAAAAAGCACGACAACATGGTCAGTTCCGCCATGGCCAAGATTAAGAAAATCGTGGACAGCGATTACAAACCCTCTCCTTGGGATTTCGACAATGCCAAAACCTTGCTGCTGTGGTGCAATGGCATGTGGTGCGGACAATCCCCCAGAGCCATTAAAGGCCTGTTAAGCATGGGCTATCCGCCGGAAAAAATCATGTATTACCGTGGCGGCATGCAAACCTGGATGTTATTGGGCTTAACCGTCAACGTACCTAAATAAAGAACGAGTGAACCAACAAAAATAAAACGAACTATCCTCGATAGTGACCCCACAGGGTCCCGGCACGTAAGTTTTTTACGTGCCTTTTTTTTTTGGTTTGTTGCTTACTTCAAATATTCAACGCTGTGTTTGTCGATACAGGATAAAAGTCATATCATCCGGCTTTGAAGGTTGTCCGGGATTGGGCTCTACCATATTTTGCTGACATTGCTGCACTAACAATTGTGCCGCTTCTTCCAGGGGTCCGGTGCGAATTATCGCGCATATGTCGTCTAGAAACATATTGTCCAGCAACCCGTCTGTAGCCAACAACAGGGTATCTTTCGCCGCCATTTCAACCACTGCCCCGATTTCTATGCGCATATCGTCAAATCCCACCGCATTGAATATGAGGTGACGCTGGGGATGAAACATGGCTTCTTCGTGGGCAATTATCCCGGCATGCACTGCGTACCCGGTGGGAGAATGGGAAACGGTTTGTATTTTAACTCTACCCCGTTGTCCCAGCAGAAGAATTTCCGAATCACCCACATGGTAGGGACGAATAAGATTGCCCTTTAACTCCACCAGGGCCACCGTGGTCCCGGAACCGTTCTTGCTGTTAATAATGCGACGATTGGCAGTTTCAATACCGTTGAGAATACCCTCGCGCAGAGCCGTTTGTTTGCGCAGGTTTTTTTGTATTTCGTTCAAGGTAACCGCCGATGCCTGTTGCCCTTTAGGCAGGCCACCCATGCCATCGGCCACTGCCAAAACACCTCTGCGCCTGTCAAATTCAAATAAAGCTGCCGCATCTTCATTGGCACTTTGTTTTCGTGGTGAACGTGAAGAATAGACCACGGCTTCTCCCTGGGCGAAACTCTGCAACCTGTAAGGTTGCTCGTGGTTTTGTTGCAGGTATTTGAGGGCTGTTTTCATATTTTTATCTTTTCATATCCCCGGGGAAGTGATTCCTTGAGGCATTATCCATTGTATAGGGACATACCGGTGCCGTGAAGCACAGGGATGTGCGAGAGCGGCCAGGAACACACATAATGTTCCAGATATAACAACCGCCAAACCCTGTTGCCGGTATTGCTTCGCCAGGCGTGTCTCTGCTTGGAGTGTTTTAACCGCTTAGTCCCTGATCCGGCGGGAACCCCAGATTAGAAACAATGCCCCCAAAAGCACCACCATATCAGCCACATTGAATATCCCGGTACGTAAATTTCCAATTCCCAGATTAATAAAATCCACCACCCGCCCTTGATTTCCGATGCGGTCTATCAGGTTACTGAATCCACCCCCGATCATGAGAGCAAAAGAAACTAACATAAATCGATTCATTTGCTTGCTGATAAAAACATAGATACTCATACCTAACAACAATACAGTGGAAAATACGGTGAATACCCAGAATCGGGTTGTTACAGACAGGTTTGCCCCCAGACTCAGAAACGCTCCCGGATTTTCTGCATATTGAAACCGTAAGGTGTCAAAACCATAAGACAAAGCCGGGGAGTCCGCCAGATAGCGAATGGCTATTTCTTTAGTTATTTGATCGCCGGCAATACAAAATATCACAACCAAACTCAGCAGGCCCGCTCTTTGGGCTGTTTCCTGCAGCGGCATTTAGACCTCCGTGAGCAATATGGGCCTGCCTTTAGTGATTACCATTGTGTGCTCATACTGTGCAGACAGATTTCCCGCGGCAGCAGCTAGAGTCCAACCGTCACCGGCTTCTGTAACAAATCGGCTTTTGGTTGACAAAAACGGCTCTATCGTAATCACCAGCCCCTCCCACAAACGCCGCTTGTCTTTGGGGTCGTAATACCCCGGGATCTCTTTGGGCTCCTCATGTAAGGCACGCCCCACCCCATGACTGCACAAATTTTTTATTACCTTATAACCTTTGTCCTTGGCTACTTTTTGAATAGCTTTACCGATTACATTAATTGGTTGATCCGCTTGTGCTTTGGATATGGCTGAGTATAAAGCCTGCTGGGTTGCCTGACACAAGCGCTGCTTTAAGGGTGAAACCGGAGGCACCACAAAACTTCCTCCGGTATCTGCAAAATAACCATCCAACTCAGCGGAGACATCTATATTGACCATGTCCCCTTTTTGAATCACTCGCTCGCCTGGAATACCATGGGCCGCCTCCTCATTGATGCTGATACACGTCGCACCCGGAAAGTTATAGCTTAATTGGGGCGCAGACCTGGCTCCATAATGATCCAGCAAATGTTTTCCAATCACGTCCAATTCACGGGTCGTCATGCCCGGCTCTGTTTTTTGAATCATGGTATTCAGCACGGTACCGACAATTTTGCCTATGGTGCGCAAGTGTTCCAGATCCTTTTCGTTTTCTATCGTCATTTATCACCCTATAAATCTGACCGGTTGGCGGAAACTACCGCCAAAGGATACTTCAGTAAGTTGTTACGTTCTCTTAGCGTGCTCCACACACTAAGCTGGGTTCCTCTGTCAAAGATTCGCCGCTCACCCGGTGAGCACCTGCACTTATGTGGCTGTATTGGCAGGACTCTCTTTGGCGCAAATGACAAAAATCACGCTGGGCATGCTATTTGCTCATCAAAATTTATTTGACGCTTTCAAAGCTACGTAGTTGCAGCCCGGTTTAGTTTTCGTTCCAGAGACCACCTTTTCTAAAGTTTTCCGCTGAAACGACCGAAACCCTATAGCATCAATCATCTCTAAGCTCGAATATTGTTGCCACAAGGAAACTATATGAAACAAACAGTGGAAACCCTACTAAAAAATGATTTGTTTATATTACTACTCAATGGCGTCATTGTTTACACGGCGTTTACCGCCGTTATTCTGGCGACACTGCAGGTTCCACCAGAAGCCATTTTGGACAGCGGGCTTAAAGAGATCCTGATGATTTTCGAAGGTGATTGATAGTTCTCCTCAGTCGCCGCAAACTACATTTGAGCACAGCGCGCATCGGAACCGGCACAAATACATTCCCCATCTGCAGGACAAATACAGCGTAACGGGGCTATGTATTGGCAGGATTTCACCGCCGAACACATTGCCTGAGCACTTTCTCCGGAAGCCTCAGCAAATTCAGAACCCTCAGCAATTGCATCACAGGCGTTTTGCACCCCACCGCCGGACGCACAGCCTGTTAGGACAACCAACACCCATAGGATAAATGCCCATTTTGTTTTTTGCATCAATGTCCCTCCTTTTGGCTGTTTACTCATGCCAGTATAACCAGATCAAAAACAATTGCCAAAGCGGCTTGTAGCATTTCCGTCAGGATTAATTATTAGCCAGTCTTCAACTAAACCGCGCAAGCGCCGATAGGTAAGGGTAGAGTTTTATCCACAGTTTGACACACTTGGTCTCCATATCATGACAGCGCGGCTTATCTCGGAAATTGACGGACAAACCCAAACCTTTGTGTGTGAATCGGGGCTGACATTTGGCCGTGACTCGCACAGCGATGTCACTTTGAGCGACCCTCTGGCTTCACGCAACCATGCCGTATTGCGACAAATGCGGGGAAATGCCTACGTTTTGACAGATATGGGCAGTACCAACGGTACGTTTCTAAATGATCGGCGCATCAGCGAGCCCACTGTGGTCAAGGACGGAGATACCATTCGTATCGGATCATCCTCTTTTGAGTTTAAAAAGGAACACGCCGAGGTGGTAACTTCGGTGGATATCCCTGAAAAAACGGTCATTTCCAAAACAGTGCGGGTAGCCGAAATTACGGTACTGATCTCAGATATCCGCAACTTCACCCAGCTTTCCGAATCCTTACCCATTGAAACCCTGACCCAGGTGATCGGCCAATGGTCCCGCGAGGTGGCCCAAGTGGTGGCGGACAACCACGGTACGGTGGACAAATTCATCGGGGACTGTGTCTATGCGCGCTGGGAATCAAAAAAGGCATCTGAGTCCGTTATGAGCGCTCTGAGAACCGCAAATGAACTCAACCGGATTTGTCTGCGCATGAATGAACAATACACGCAGTTACCTCACCCTATTGTTGTGGGAGTGGGTATAAACACCGGTTCGGCAGCGGTGGATTTCAGCCAGGAAAACACGGCCATAGGCGATGCCGTCAATATCGCCTTTCGGTTGGAAAGTGCCTCTAAGGATTTGGGCAAAGATATTGTTATTAGTCAAAGCAGCTACCAACATTTGCCCGGGGAACTGTGTACCCAAAGAGCACAAAGCTTGATGGTAAAAGGCAAGAGCGAAGCGGTGATTGCCAGCGGGCTGGATTTTTCAGATCTTCCCATCTTACTGGAGCGTGATCGTTAGTAATTTGCTACCATAGGATTAAACGAGGATAAATATATGATGAGTGGTAGGGCAGCACCGGCAATATCCTGATGAGCGAATTTCCCGACTATATCCAGCCCTTATTCCGCCCACCCAGCGAAGCCAATTCGCTGATTTTACAAGTGACTAATGGTTGCTCCTGGAATCGCTGTGCCTTTTGCGAAATGTACACCGCACCGCAAAAAAAATTCAGTGTTAAGAAAGAACCTCAGGTCTTGGCAGAAATCGAAGCGGCCGCAGAATCCATGCCCTTCAGCCGTCGTGTCTTTCTGGCCGATGGTGATGCCATGGTATTGTCCACTCGACGCTTGTTGGCCATATTGGAACAAATTCGCCGCTATATGCCCCAAGTTACCCGGGTATCCGCGTATTGCCTGCCACGCAATGTAAAGACCAAATCCGTGGCCGAACTCAAAGAGCTACACGATGCCGGATTAGGCTTGGCCTACATCGGCGCAGAGACCGGTGACGACGAACTACTACAGCGCATTCAAAAAGGAGAGAGCTTCGACTCCAGTGTTGAGGCCTTACAAAAACTGCGTTTAGCGGGCATTAAAACCTCAGTGATGATTCTCAACGGGCTGGGTGGTGATGTGTATTCACAACAACATGCGCTTAATTCGGCCCGTCTGGTCAATGCCGCGCAACCCCACTATCTCGCCACCTTGGTATTGAGCTTTCCCATGGGCAAACAACGTTTTTTATCCCATTTCCCCGAAGGTCTGCAGTTATTGGATCAAGCCGGTTTGTTTCAGGAAATGCGTACGTTTCTATCCCATACGGAATTGGACAGTACCTTGTTCCGCAGCGACCATGCTTCGAACTATCTGATTTTGAAAGGCGTATTGGGCCGAGACAAACCGCGCCTGCTGGAACTGCTGGATAAGGCGCTGACCACACCGGAACAGGTGTCCTTACGCCAGGAATGGCAACGGAGCTTATAAACACCAAGCCCTCTCAGAGCCTTGCCAGTAATATATTCCCCACGTCGTCCAGGCGACAGCGCCAACCCGATTGCACATAGGTTGTGGAAACGGTTTCCGTGATCAACAGCGGACCGTCCATTGCAAAACCGGCACCCAGGTGCTGTCGCTGCAATACCGGTACGGTTTGGGTCTGTTCCGCATCGGCACCCATTCCCGGTAATTCCACCCAAATCGGATCTACCCCCTTGGCGACATCATGGCCCGGCAAAACCGCAAGCTCCAAGGGTTCACTGCTACCACAAACCTTGGTTCTGGCAGTCACCAACTCCACGTCCAGCTCCATCTTATGACCATAGCGATTAAGATGCAGCTGCTCAAAATAGGAGCGACTTTGCTCGGCGTCAAGCCAGGGAACATTGAGTGCGTAACTCTGCCCGGTGTAACGCAAATCCACGCTATTTTGGGTTTGCAGTTGGGACTCCTGTAACCCCTCACTTAGCAATGCCTGGGCAGCCTGTTGGCGCATTTGCTCAAACACCGGGGTCAACTGCTCCTGACTCCTATCCCCCAGGGTTTGGGCCATCCCCTGGGACAGTTGTCGTGACCTGGGCGCCACTAGCATGCCCAGGGCCGATAACACCCCTGCGTGCACCGGCACAATGGCTTCGGGCATGGCGAGAGCTTCCGCCAGGGCACAAACATGCAAGCCACCGGCACCACCGAAACTCACCAGGGTCAGGCTTTTAGGGTCCAGCCCCCGCTGCACCGACATCACTCGTAAAGCGCGGGCCATGTGCTCGTTCACCACTTGAATTACGCCCAAAGCCGTTTGAGTCACACTCATACCCAAATCGCGGGCCAATGCCTGTATGGCATGTTGGGCTGCCGCGACATCCAATGTCATACCTCCCCCCAGAAACAAATCGGGCCGTAACCGCCCCAGCACCAAATTAGCATCGGTCACCGTCACTTGTTGACCGCCTTTCCCATAACAGGCAGGTCCTGGGTCAGCACCGGCCGACTGCGGCCCCACTTGCAATATACCGCCTTCATCCACCATGGCAATGGAGCCCCCACCGGCACCGATGGTGTGCATATCAACCTGGGGGACACCCACCGGATAGTCCCCGATGCTACCCTCTGATGTCAGTACAATGTCCCCATCGATCAACGCCACATCAGTGGAAGTCCCCCCCATATCAAATGTAAGCAAACGCCGGCGATCCGAATAGCGGGCCACGTACTGCGCCCCCGACAAGCCACCGGCCGGACCCGACAGCAGTAATTCCACCGAACGCAGCGCCGCCTGATCGGCTGCGATGGTACCGCCGGCACTTTGCATAATGGAAACCGCCGATCTTTGCGGCCCGGTTTGCGTAGCTGTTTTGGTTTCGAAGTGTGCCACCCCGTCACACAGGCGTTGCAAATACCCCGCAACAATGGGTCCGACACAAGCATTGAGCCAGGTACTAATACCGCGTTCATATTCCTTACATTCGGGAAGCACTTGTGAGGACAATGACACAAACATATCCTCCGGTACGATATCGGCCACTTGCTGCTCAAACCGATCGTCCAGAAAGGAAAACAATAAGTTCACGGCCACGGCTTCCGGTTTCAGTTGTTGCAATTGCCGACGCAACTGCTGCAACTCTGATGTGCTCAGAGGGTCCACCACAGAGGCATCGGCACCCAAGCGCCCTCCGGTTTCCAGACACAATGCTTTGGGGACGGGCGGATGCGTTTTAGGGGGCTGCAGGTTATATAGCTGTTTGCGGGCCTGGCGACCAATACTCAGCACGTCACCCAAACCATAATTGGTGATATAGGCAGTGCGAACCCCCTTCCCCTCCAATACCGCATTCGTGGCTACCGTAGAACCATGAACCACAAATAAATCCAGACAAGACAACTGCTGCAAACCCAGCTCGCGCATACCCTGCAAAATAGCCAGCTCCGGAGCTTTGGGGGTAGATAAAACTTTATGGATACGTACGGTGTTATTGCAGAGCAGGACGAAATCGGTGAACGTGCCACCGGTATCCACCCCTAGTACGACTCTGTCTAAAACACCCATACTTTTCTCTTGTCTATACTCTGTGTCGAACAGCAAGTTTACCAGAGTTGGCGCGGGGTCACAGTATGTCAGCGTTAAACACTGTCCACCAGGAGAACCAAGGCAATCACCCATAAACTCAACCGTAACAGCTTCTTATAGTTATCCGTATTCATGCGCTTACGCAAGCGCATGCCCAACCACAGCATTAACACGATGAAGGGCAAAAGCAGCAGCGTAAACTTCACCACCTGCCAGTCAAAGGCCGAATTGGCGAGAAAACCTATGATCTGACCGCTTTTGCTGATCAAAAAACTAAAATTGAAAGTTGCCACCATCAACGTGGCATCCATACGTGTAAACAGGGCGTACATCACAATGGCCGGTGCAATAATATTGATCATGCCTCCCATCAAACCCAGACCAAACCCGAACAACCCCATGGCGAACGGCGGGACCCGCCGCTCCGTCTGCGCCTGCGGTAACCGTTCCGCCACCAGATAAACAATCAACAACACGGCAAGCAGTAATCGCAGCGGTTGCGGGTCGGTATGCAGTAAAACCTGTGTACCAAGCAAACTGCCCGCAATGGTAAACACAGGGATAGGCCAGTAACGCCGAAAGGCCTCACGCCACTGTTTTTCCGCTGAGATGCTGATGATATTGATCGTCACTGTAGGGAACAAAGTCACCATAACGACCAAAGGCAACTCTAACCACAGTAACAGCACCGGCGTGGATAACATGGGAAAACCAAATCCCAATAGTCCGTGTATGCAGGCAGCTGCAAGCAGAATAGCGACAATCGTCGGCTCGGACATGGAGTGGTCCCGCGCACTGGTGTAGAAAGGAATCGCTTGTAACCGCTTTCTGCGGCAAGCTTGACTTACACAATCTTAGCTAAGGCAAATTCTGCCTGAGACAAACTCACTCAGAGACAACCACTTTATTACGCCCCCCATGCTTCGCCGCATACAAAGCTTCATCCGCTCGTTTGACCAAGGTCTCCACCGTATCCTCCGGCCTGGCCATGGTCAAACCGAAACTCATAGTCACCGACAAAATTAAATCGGCCAAATTTATAGGGTGATCGGCAATACGTAAACGGATACGCTGGGCTATTTTTTGGGCTGTATCCAAGGGGATATTATGTAAGATCAACATAAACTCCTCCCCGCCATACCGGCCGACCACATCTTTACCGCGTAACGAGGCTTTTATACGCCGGGCCACGTCAATAAGCACCGAATCACCGACCTGGTGACCGTGGCTGTCGTTTACTTTCTTAAAATGGTCAATATCCGCCATAGCCAGGCAAATAGGGGTACGATTTTCTCGAGATTGCTCCAACGCCCGGCTTAATTCGGTAAACACTTGCTCACGGTTGACGATACCCGTTAGCGCATCTGTAATGGCTTTTTTCTGAAACTCCGCCGCCTGAGAACGTATCCCCGTGATAGACGCCTCCAGGTTCTGCACTTGGGCTCCGTGATAGGTTTCTATGGCCAGCGACATATCCAGAGCATTAATTTTGTAAAGAAACTCCACCAGTTGCTCATAATGCTGCTGATCATCGCGCACCGTTTGAGGGAAATGGTTAATAATACTTTGAGTTAATCCACGGTAAGCACATAAATATAGGCTTAGGGACAAACCCACATCCCCGTGAGCCAAACCCACGTGTAAGCGATGTTCAAAATACTTTCTGCTGTCAAAACCACTGCCCAAACTGAGCAAAAAAGTGGTAATGATCTTCTTGATACGCTTACCGGCGGCCTCATCCTTTATGAATGTTTTTACTTCCGGATGCGAAGTGAAACCGTCGAAAAACGCATTCATGATAAGCGGAAAATTGGGCACTATGACTTCCTGCTGTAAACGCCCCGCCAATACATAATCCTTGTCGCCTAGATCCAACAAAATGAGGCGTTCTCGAATTTTTTCTTGCGTAAACCCAAACCGCTCACAAAGACTTTGTGTCATACCGTATTTCATCTATGGTTAATACTCAACAAACTATAGCAGCCTATGACGAGTATGGAACGAAAAGGTGAATAATTGATCAAACCAAGGCACACGGCATTGAACCTTGAGGCATAGCCGGATGCAAAACCCCGGTTTCAGGGCCGAGCTCAATTCGTGTAAAATCCAGCGCTGGTAACCGCAAAACAGAGCACATGCACAGCCAAACCATGACAGAAGAACACAGCGATAGGGACAAACACTGCTACATTAAAGTGACCGCCCTGAGCCGTTATTTCGGCAACATCAAGGCCGTGGATGACGTGAGCTTTGAGCTGCACCGTGGTGAAATACTGGGTTTTCTAGGTCCCAACGGTGCAGGCAAATCCACCACCATGCAGTTACTTACGGGAAATTTGGCCGCCACTCGCGGTGAAATACAGATCAACGGTATTGATTTGCTGGAACAGCCGCGGCAAGCCAAGAGCAATATTGGCTATTTGCCCGAACAGCCTCCCTTATACAAGGAATTCACCGTTGAGGAATACCTAAGATTTTGCGCCCGTCTGCATCGCATTGATCCATCCCGGTTGTCCTCTCGTGTGGGCAGCACCCTGCAACGCCTGGAGCTCGGACCGGTTCAAAATCGACTCATTGGTAACTTGTCCAAGGGTTATCAACAACGTGTCGGCATCGCCCAAGCGATCATTCACCAACCGCCGGTTATTATTCTGGATGAACCCACCGTAGGTCTGGATCCGAAACAGATTCGTGGAGTGAGAGATTTGATTCAGGAGTTAGGTAAAGACCACGGCGTTATCTTATCCACTCACATATTATCTGAAGTACAGGCGGTGTGTGACCGTGTGCAAATAATCAACAATGGTAAACTGGTACTGCAAGAACAAGTGGATCGATTGGAAAACCATTTACACAGCCGCAGCCTCATTGTCGGATTTGACACCAAACGTCAAGTAAGCGACTTCGCCGCCATAACATCAATGGATTCAATAGAACGCCTGGATGATCACCGCTTTCGCATGCGCCATCAAGCACATCAAAGCCCTGCGCAACAGCTGGTCAAGCTTTCAGTGGAAAAAAATTGGCAACTTAACCAACTGACCCCGGAGCAACAATCACTGGAACAAATTTTTATAAATCTCACCGTGTCGGAACAAAAAAATCTCACGGCTCCGGACTCCCCTGCTACAGAGGAAATCCAATGATCATAACTTTGGCAGCCCGTGAACTGCGCAGCCTATTCGTCTCACCCTTGGCTTGGGCCGTGCTCACAGTGGTGCAGCTCATACTGGCCTATGCCTTCTTATTGTACCTGGACTATTTCGTCAAACTGCAACCCCAACTGGAACTGCAAACGACGGACCTGGGTATCACTCAAATTGTGGTCACTCCATTATTGGCAACAACGGCGATTGTGCTGTTAATTATCACGCCCATGGTAACCATGCGCCTGATCAGCGAAGAACGCCGCAATCAAACTATGACACTGCTACTGTCCGCACCTTTGAGCATGACAGAATTGGTGCTGGGAAAATTTCTGGGAGCACTGGGATTTTTTCTGTTAATTTTGCTCCTGTTGTTAATGATGCCTTTCTCCTTGTTGCTGGGAACATCCTTGGATTTTGGAATTTTAGCAGGCGGGTGTTTGGCTCTATTGCTTTTGATCAGCTTTTTTACCGCATTGGGTTTGTACATCTCGTCTTTGTGTAACCACCCCACTGTCGCCGCCGTTAGCACTTCGGCGGTGTTGGTTCTATTGTGGATAGTGGATTTGGCCGGTGGTGCCGGAAGTCAAACGCAATGGCTGGGATATATTTCAATGTTGCAGCACATACAACCCATGCTACGCGGCATTATCAACAGCAACGATATTGGCTATTTTGTGATTCTGTCCACGGCGTTTCTGGTGTTAACGGTGCACCGCCTCAATCAACAACGTTTGACACACGGCTGGACCTGAGGCTGAGAAATTGATTCTATGAAACCCTTGCACATGAAACCTCTACCAATGAATCTACTCTCATGAAAACACTCTGATGAAAATTACCACCGGAACCCGGCAACAACTGCGCATACAAAATGCTGTGTTTATAGGGTTGGTGCTCTTGCTCACCATTTTGTTGGCCGCAGTCACCCAGCGTTACAAATTTAGCAGTGACTGGAGCAAATTTGAGCGCAACACCTTGTCCCAAGCAAGTCAGCGCTTGTTGCACACCCTGGAACAACCCCTGCGTTTTACGGTCTTTGCCACCCAATCAGAACTACTGCGGCAACAGAGAGAGGAATTGATTTTAAAATACCGCCGCTCCCACACTGCAGTGGAATACGAGTTTATCGATCCTGTGGAGCAACCCGCTATCGCCCAGTCCAAAGGAATCAACAAAGACGGAGAAGTTATTATCACCTTGGGTGAGCGTAGTGAAAAACTATCAGAGCATCATGAACAGGCCTACACCAATGCCATTCAACGCATGGCCCGTAGTGCCGAACGATGGATGATTTTCTTAAGCGGACACGGTGAACGCAACCCTCTGGGAAAAGCCAATCACGACTTGGGAGAGTGGGGTAAACAACTGCAGAGTAAGGGGATAAATTTACAAACCCTGAATCTTACGACACAACCTATTATTCCCGTAAACACCGCTGTTTTGGTTATCGCCTCACCCCAAGTGGACTATCTCCCGGGAGAACTGGACCTGATTCGCCAATACCTTACTCGGGGAGGCAACCTACTTTGGTTGGCCGAACCGGGTTCCTTGTACCAATTGGACCCTCTCACTGAACTATTGCCTTTGGAGTTCGGCACCGGTCAACTAGTGGAACCCTCTACTCAGCTCTTTGGAATTAACAATCCCTTTGTTGCCTTGAGCAGCGAATACCCTGCTCACGAAATCACGGCAAACTTTAATGTTGTCACACTATACCCCATCGCCCGCCCGGTCAAAGGGCGGGATGAACGAGACTGGGACGCACAGACATTGTTGCGCAGCCTGCCGCGCAGCTGGGTGGAGACGACTCAATTCAGCGGCAATGTAGGCTTTGATCCACAAACCGACCGCAAAGGCCCTGTAGATTTTGGCGTAACCCTCAGCCGAATCGTACCGGGCATTGAACCGTCGAGCAGCAGGCAGCAGAGGATTTTGGTCATTGGAGACGGCGATTTTCTCTCCAACGCCTATCTAGGCAATGGAGGCAACAGTGATTTAGGTCTGTCGATGGCCAACTGGCTCAGCCATGATGACCGCTTTATTAATATTGGCGTAAAAACTGCCGTAGGGTCCCAGCTAAACTGGAGCGGACCCACCCAGTTAATCATTGGTTTTGGATTTTTGTTTTTCATTCCCCTGGCTTTGGGAGGCACCGGAACCTGGCTTTGGTTAAAGCGGCGCAAACGCTGAGCATGGACAGGCTGACCACGATAAACAAGCGCTGGGCGATTTTGCTGCTTCTGCTCTTATGCGCCATCGGCTTGGGCGTGTTGTTGCTGCCGGAGCCCCAACTACCCCCGTTTCAAGCGCAGACAACACAAGGACAACGTTTCAGCCGCCTGGATGCAACAAACATCACGAGAATAAACGTCAACCTACCGCAGGGCAGCGAACAGCACTTAAAAAGGGTGCTGCAACTGCAACGCCGCGATCAAACCTGGTGGATCACACAACCGGTAGAGTTTCCCGCCAACCCCATCCAGGTGAAGAAACTGATCAGCGTATTATATGAAGCCAGCCATCAACAATTTGAGATCAAAGCAAATGAATTAAGCCAATATGGTTTGGAGCGCCCGCAAATGCTCCTGGAATTTAATGATGAACCTGTACGAGTGGGTAACAACGACCCCGTATACCAACAGCGCTATATTTTACACCAAGACAAAATATATTTGATCAACGATACACCGGCATTGTGGATGAACAAATCGGCCGACGCATTTGCACAGCCGGCGCTTTTACCCGAGACAGGCGCCATCCAGTCGATTCGACTGCCATTATTCACAGTGCTCCGTGAGAAAGGCGCTTGGCGTTTAACTGCGAATCCGCAAGGTAACAGCCGGTCAGGAGTCAGCATGGAATTGACCGCCATTACGTCGAAACTCAGCACGGATGTCTTGGCGGCATACGTGGATGAATGGCGCTACGGCCAGGCCCTGAGCGTTCAATTCAATAATGCGATAGCGACACCCAAAGATTCACCACAAATTATTGTGCAACAACAAGGCCGGGAACAAGCTCACATTTTCTATTTAGATACCCATAACCAGACCCTACGCCGGGATAAGCCCAACACCACATACCAACTGGCCCCGGAAACCTATCGCACATTAACACAGCCAACATTCCTTAAACACTTACTCCCGGACTCAGGACACTAGCATGCCCGAGCTACCCGAAGTGGAAACCACCCTTAGGGGTATAGAACCTTATGTACTGCAACAACGCGTGAAAAAAGTCATTGTGCGCCAACCTCAGTTACGTTGGCCGATTCCTGATGAACTGAACAAACAACTACAGAACCGGATAATCAACAAGATCTCCAGACGAGGTAAGTATATATTATTACACACTCAAAGAGGTGCCGCTATTTTACACTTGGGCATGTCCGGTAGTTTGCGGGTAGTGGATGCACTGACACCAGCTCAAAAACATGACCACGTGGATATTTGTTTTACCCAAGGTCATTGCCTGCGTTTACGGGATCCACGCCGCTTTGGTGCTTTGCTGTGGAGCGAAACGCCGGAGCAACATCCGTTACTGAGCCCATTGGGAGTGGAGCCTTTGTCGGCACAGTTCGATGCAAGCTACTTACATGCACAAGCACATGGGCGCAAACGCGCCGTAAAATTGTTTTTAATGGACAGCCATATCGTCGTTGGCGTGGGCAATATTTACGCCAACGAAGCTTTGTTTGCCGCGGGCATTCATCCTAAAACCGCCGCTGGAAAAATCAGCTTGAAACGTTATGAAACATTGGCGAGCGCAATACAGTCCATACTGACAGCAGCAATACAACAAGGCGGGACTACTTTAAAAGACTTTTTGGGCAGCGACGGTAAACCCGGATATTTTAAGCAACAGCTCAATGTGTACGATCGAGCCGACGCACCCTGCCCACGCTGCACCTCAGCTATTAAACTTGTAAAGCTGGGACAAAGATCGACGTACTTTTGCAGCAAATGCCAACGGTAGCCGTACAATAAATTAGAGCATACAAAAAAAAAAGACCCGTATTAACGGGTCTTTCAAATTAACTAATATCGACGTCTATTGGCGCCTTGGTGATATCTTACGATATCGTGTAGCGAACTCTTTATGGTAATGGATTTGTATTAAAGCGGCGTTACGTTAGTCGCCGATAACCCTTTGGGACCCCGTTCCGTCTCGTACGCTACTGCCTGTCCCTCAGCCAACGTTTTAAAACCACTACCTGCAATTGCAGAATAGTGTACAAATACATCATCTGAGCCATCTTGTGGCGCAATAAAACCAAATCCTTTGGCCTCATTAAACCACTTTACTGTACCTTCAGCCATGCTAATACCCCTTGAAAAAATTTATTGTTTTAGTCAAATCAGAGCTTGCAGAGATGTAAAACGAAAACCTGGGGAAAAACGGGAGGAATTTCCGAATTGATTACGTTTTTGCTGCAGCTTAAAAGCTAGTATAGACCCTATTGGCCTAAGAATCCAAGTAGTTAGAGCTCAACTTGTAAGCTTTTATTACCCCGTTATAGATATTGTTTCTGTGCTCCTAAATTAGACTTATGGACACAATAACGCGGCGTAGGTGTTCAAGGGTAAACCCTTAAGTATTTTGGAAGCAAGCGCCATTCTTCTTTATATATAAGTGGTGCAGCATCTGAATCGTTAAGACACAGCACAGCACCCATTCCAACTGCATAAGATAGTGATATTCATTGAGATTTGTCGGAGGTGGGTGTGAAATAACCTTCTGGCGTATTTGCTGTACTTTATCCGGGTCAAATAAAGAAGAATCCAGAATGGCTTCACGAGAAAGATACCGATCCAACTCCCGGGCCAGATCGTCCCGAAAAAACCATTCACGAATGGGAGTATAAAATGCGCGCTTTTTGAATTGTTGCGGGTGTTGCGGTAAACGATCCCGCATAACCATTTTAAGAATATACTTCTCATCCATGCCATTGAGCTTGAGGTCAGGCGGTATTTGTGCGGCCAACTCCACCAAAGGATGATCCAAAAACGGGACCCGCACCTCAACACCGTTGGCCATTGCCAAGCGGTCGCCTTTCAACAGTATCCAGCCGGGTAACCGTGTTTTCACTTCCATGTACAAGGACTGATTCAGCGGATGCACTCCGTCCACATTGGGTTTTATTTGCGCCGCCATTTCCTGCATCTGCTCGTTAGTTTCACAACATTTAAGAAAATCGCCGGTGAACAACCCCTCGCTGGGACCTTGCATCACATGCCATAGATCACGCCACACCGGATAAAAGCCAAATGTTTGTTCCACTTGACGCTGTTGTTGCGGATGGTGTAATTGCGCCAACATACGCATATAGTCTTGAGCAAAATCGCCAAACTCATCCAAGTAATATTGTAAGCGCATCTCTTCGTCCATGAGGGAATTACCCCAAAGCCGAATGTTGTTCTGTCGATAGCAATCGTAACCGGCCAGGATTTCATCCGCCCCTTCACCGGTATAAACCACTTTGTAGTTATTGTTGTTTACCAACTCAGACAACAGGAAAAACGGAACATCTACTGCCATACGTTGCGGTTGTTCGATAGCGTAAATAGTCTGCTCCAAGGCATCCAGGTATCCGCCCTCGCGGCTGTCATCCATGGTTAATTGATGCAAAGGAACGCCGATATGGTCCGCAATGCCGGCTGTAATCGCAGACTCGTCGGCGTTGGGGTTGGAAAACCGTACCGTAAATGTATTAACTACATCCGGATAATGTTGCGCCAACAACCCTGCCGTTGTTGACGAATCAATTCCACCGGAAAGGTATGCGCCAATAGGAACATCACCGATCATGTGAGAATCAACGGCATCATGTAAAGCAGCCTCGAATCGATCCAGCCAGTATGCTTCAGGAAAGTTTTCGTGGTCATGTTCCAGGGGAAACTCTAAATCCCAGTATTCCCGCAACTTCGGTTCACCGCCGGGACTTAGGCTCAAAGTGTATCCGGGAGGTAACTCCAATACGGAATCAAATACTGTATAGGGACAAATGCTAAACTGGTACTTAAAAAAGTTTTGGATGGAGTGAAGATTGAACTTGGGTTCAAGATCGCAGCCCGCAAAAACCCCCTTGATCTCCGACGCACCCACCAACACACCATCATTCCAATAATAATACAGCGGCTTGATTCCCACGCGGTCCCTAGCCACAAACAACTCTCCGGACCGGCTGTCATAAATCGCGAAGGCAAACATACCGCGAAGCTCTTTGACACAGGCGGCGCCGTATTCTACATAAGCACGCAATATAACTTCTGTGTCCGATTGGGTTTGAAAGACATGCTTACGTTTTTCCAACGTTTGGCGCAAAGTACGGTAATTATAAATTTCACCGTTGAACACAATACTGTAGCGCTCATCGTCGCTCACCATGGGCTGCACGCCACCTTGAATATCCACGATACTCAACCGAGTGTGGCCCAAAGCACAGTGGCCGCTTATCTGTGTGTTTTGTTGATCCGGCCCGCGATGGGTCAACGCCTTTACCATAGCGTGAATCCCATGGAGACCGTGATCTGACCCGTTATTGTTATAAATAAACGCAATTCCACACATGGCAATAGTCCAATTCTGCTTTCCGCATCACGAGTGGCGTAAAATCGCCAATAAACCGAGGATTTTTCTCAGTACTGAGTAGGCCATTTCCTACACAGAGACCTGAGCAACTATCCCGTCCCACCACACCCTAAAAATTTGTCCAGCCTACTAGGTTCAAAGAAAAACCGCCAGGCTTTATAAAAACAGTCACTTAATCTCACTATTCGCCGCCGGACAAGGAAGCGTCAATAATTTCTTACTATTTAGCATTGCTATAGAGATTCAAGTTCAGCTATTGTAAAACCAGTTCGCTTATTTAGTCACCATCCAATAGGAGGCTGCTTATGTCCTATAAAATTCTTACCGGCCACAGTATCACCCAGAAACCCATGGTCAACCGCCGCACCGTCAACCGCCCCACGAATGTTTCACTGGATGATCCGGCGCTTTTGGTTATGACGGATTTTAATTTAATCACCCCTTACTCCATAGAACCCACCGCATCCATAGATGCGACCAACGAAAAGATGATCGCCTGCGGTGTACGCCTGCTGTTTGTAACTGACAGCAATCACTCTCTGCTGGGTTTAATCACGGCGACCGATATATTGGGAGAAAAGCCGTTACAATACTTGAAGGAACATAGCGGCAGACGCGATGAAATTATGGCGCAGGACATTATGACACCGCACAACATGCTGGACGTTGTGCATATGTCAGATGTTGAATACTCTTGCGTTGGTGATATCATAGAAACCGCAAAAGCAATGGGACGACAGCATTTGTTGGTGGTTGAATTTTCCGGAGACATTGCCCGCCAAACCATACGGGGCTTGTTCTCTACGACTCAAATCAGCCGCCAATTGGGAGCCAGTATTGACATTGCCGAACGTGCCAACACGTTTGCAGAGTTGGGCAAAGCGATAGCATCCGTGTAAGCCACTCCCAACATGTCCGCAAAACAATACCCGGCAGAAACCGTTAACGTTCAAACCGCACAATGTAAAATGAGAGAGTCACAGTCCATCAATACCAACGCCGCCCCCATAGGCGGCGATGGTTATTTCACTTTGGGGCTTTCCAATCTGTTCGTATTTGCCACTGGCGGCCTGTCTTTGTTGTGGTTTTTGCGCGACGTCATACAATTCGCAACAAAAACTCCCGCCTCAAGCAATAACTGTGATGTTATCACCGTCTTAGGCATGCGCCTGGAAGAGAATCAGCCCGGCCGGGACTTCATCTCGCGTCTGGAGCGAGCCAGAACTTTGTTTGAAACCGGGTCCGCCAACACGATATTAATCTTGGGAGGAAAAACGGGGAACAGTATAAAAAGCGAAGCTCAAAGCGGCCTGGAGTACCTGAGCAATTCGGGCATTGGCTCCGAGTTTATAGTTACCGAGGACCAATCCCGCCACACGTTGGAAAACTTAAGCAACGCCAGAACCATTTATTTGGGCAAAAATGAAAAACGCACGACCATTATCACCAGCCGTTTCCATCTGGCTCGGGCCCATATCATGGCCAAAGGCCTGCAATTGCAGCATTGTATGTGCGCTGCAGAGGAACACTTTCTCTTCAATCCCAAAAACCTGATCCGAGCCTGCGTAGAGGCCTATTTCATTCACTGGTATTACACCGGCAAACTTTGGGCCCATTGCATTCGCAGCGAAAAGAGCCTGAGTCGAATTCGCTGAAATCATCGACCGATTTTGCAAATTTGTGCGTTTATTTTGCAAGCACTTCATACTTTTATTGAATCCGGTTACCCTATGGTACAATTTGTCGGTTTTTCCGACCGGACAATACCTACACGGCGTAAAAACCCAGGGTCATTGCATAACAGTTTGTTTTAATTAGATTTAGAGATACCGATATGATCAAAGTCAGCGATCAAGAGCGCGAAGTTGCACAACTCATTATTGATACATTAAACCTGGAAGACATCGAAGTCGATGATATAGAACCGGAGGAGCCTTTGTTTAATGAAGGGCTGGGCTTGGATTCTATCGACGCTCTGGAACTGGCTCTTGCTATTTCCAAGACCTACGGCTTCCAATTGCGCTCCGATGACAGCGAGAATGCCCGAATTTTTTCCTCATTACGCAAGTTGAGCGAACACGTGGGCAAAAATCGACAAACTTAGCCTAATCACAACAGAATCCAGCATCATGCGTACGGTTTTATTGATAGCAGCCTATCCATTTGTCACTCATTACAGCGTCTTGCACCAAAACCCTTGGCCCGCCATGGTTTTGCTGTTCCTCATTGCCGCTTCAGTGTTTGGTGAAAAGCAAAAAGGCAAGAAATTAACCCGAAACGGGTTGGCTTCAGTAGCAGGCTTTGCGGTTTCCGGCATATTGCTGTTTAAACTTATGCAGCACTATGAATTCGCCATCTTATTCTTCCCACCGGTTTTCGCAAGCCTGGGCTTTCTGTTTATTTTTGGGCGCACCCTGACACCCAATCGCACCCCCCTGATCACTCATATCGCTTTACTCTACCACGGTGGAACACTGGATCCGGCTTTACAGCGTTACACCTATCATTTAACCGTGGCCTGGGTGCTGTTGTTTGCTTTTCTAACAGTGGAGAGCCTGTGTTTGGCTTTTTTCGCGTCTTTAGACACCTGGTCTCTATACACTAACGGTATTAATTATTTGTTTGTATTGGGTCTGATGGCCGGTGATCATATAGTCCGAATCTGGCGTTTTAAACATATTAAGTTTCCCGGCTTTATGGGATTTTTGCGTATGTTGAAACAAACCGACTTTTCCAGCCTGTATAAAAGCTAGGCGATGGATAATTCAGACTTTCCGCTACTTTCCCACACTGCCGCACAAACGGTCGCCCGATTTGGCAATACAGACATCAGCCGAGATCATTTTTTAGCGGATGTGTACCATGTAGCCCAGGCCCTGCCTGACCACAGCTACGCCATCAACCTGTGTGAAAATCGTTACCATTTTTTGGTGGCATTTACCGCCGCCTTGGTGAAAGGGCAAACCAATTTATTACCCGCCAGCCACGCCCAAAAAACAATTTTGGATGTGGCGCAGCAATATCCGAACAGCTATTGTTTGACGGACCACCGCATTGACGGTATTGAGCTGCCGGAATTTTTTCTGCAGTTGCCCCAAAACCTTACAATAACCGACGGCGCTGAAGTCCCTCATATCGCCTCGGACCACCTAGCCTGCATTGCGTTTACCTCGGGCAGTACCGGTCAATCCACCCCCAATGCTAAAACCTGGGGCCAACTGGTACGAGTGACCCGGCTGATTCAGCAAAGTTTTGGTATTCAAACATTACACCCACTTACGCTTATCGCCACTGTACCGCCACAACACATGTATGGCCTGGAAACCTCGATAATGCTTCCACTGGTTTCCGGTTCCTGCGTATTTGCGGGACGTCCCTTTTATCCGCAAGACATTCGCAATGCCCTGCTAAACCAGGACGGCCCCAAGGTCCTCATTACAACGCCCACCCATTTACGTGTCTGCGTGGAATCCGGCTTGTCCTGGCCCGCTCCTGAATTCATTATTTCCGCAACCGCACCGCTACCTCAGGAACTGGCGCTAAAAGCCGAGCAGGTTTTTGGCGCCCCGGTTAAGGAAATCTATGGCTGCACCGAATGCGGCTCTATGGCTTCACGCCGCACCGTAGAAGGCAATATCTGGAAGTTATTCGACACCTTACGTATCTCTAACCAGGACGGCGACAGCATAGCCACTGCACCTTACCTGGATCAGGCTGTGGTATTGGGCGATATTGTAATTTGTCACGATGAAAATCGTTTTGAGCTCGCGGGACGCAAATCTGATATGCTTAATATTGCCGGTAAGCGCGCGTCCCTGGCTGACTTGAATCACAAATTGCTGGCCATTGAAGGCATTGAGGACGGTGTGTTGTTTCTACCGGACTGCGCGGAAACCGACACACTAACCCGCTTGGTGGCCTTTGTCGTTGCTCCGGCATTGCAGGAGAAACAAATTCTGGATGCACTGCGCTTACACGTGGACGGAGCTTTTTTACCTCGTCCCATTTACAAAGTAGAGCAATTGCCCCGAGAGAAAACCGGTAAACTGCCGCGTAAAAACCTACTAAGCTTATTGGACCAACTGAGGGTAGGCAGCACGGCTCATTCGGCCACATGACAATAAAGGGAAAACTATGAGCTTTGAAGCTGACAGCGTAATTCCAAACTCCCACCCCAGCCTGGAGGGCCACTTTCCCGGCAATCCTATTGTGCCGGGCGTAGTGGTCCTGGATGAAGTCATCAACGCGGCGCTGGCATGGAAACCGGAGGCACAAGTGGGAGGATTCGCGGCGGTGAAGTTTTTGACCCCACTTTTACCGGACGAACCCTTTAGTATTCAATTTACGGAAATGGGTAGCCGTCGGGCAAAATTTAATTGCTACAAAAAAAGTAATTCCGAATCCGCTTTTGCTACCGGCCAGTTAAAATTGGACCACCCGGAGGTGTAGAGCAGTAAATACGCGCAGCAAGAGGTAAAACATATGGGCAGCGAATGGAAAAAATCCCCCGAACGAGGGTCTCCCTTATTGGTAAAGTTGATCCTGTGGGTAGCGCTGCACATCGGCCGGACTCCGACTCGGGTTTTTTTGTATCCCATTACCCTGTACTTTCTGCTGGCGGTTAGCAAAGCGCGCCGGGCATCATTCCAGTTTTTCACTTTAGTTTTGCAGCATCCACCCAGCTTATTGACAGTCGCCAGGCATTTTCACTGTTTTGCCTCCACTATTTTGGATCGAGTGTATTTCCTGTGCGGGCGCTTTGATTTGTTTAAGACCAAGATCGAAAATCTTGATCTGCTGCTCAACACCTTGGCCGAGGGTAAGGGTTGTATCTTATTAGGTTCGCACCTGGGAAGTTTCGAGGTGTTGCGTGCTGTTGCTTTGAAAGAGAAAAATATCCCCTTAAAAGTTTTCATGCGGGTGGAGCAAAACGCCACCATCACTAAGTTGTTGGACACGTTGAACCCGGACATCGCCAAAACCGTTATCCCGCTGGGCACATTTAGCGCCGGCTTGGCCGCCCACGAGTTTCTCAACACCGGTGGTATGTTGGGCATACTCGGTGACCGAGTCAGCAACGATGACAAAACCGTGGAATGCCAATTCATGGGGAAACCCACTTTATTTCCCACCGGCCCCTTGTTGATGGCTTCTATTTTAAACGTCCCGGTAGTGCTAATATTCGGTTTGTATCGTGGCGGTAACCGCTACGATGTGCACTTCGAACTGTTGACTGAATCGGTTGACGTTTCCCGAAAAACCCGAGATGAAGATATCCAGCGTTGGGTTCAGCTGTATGCCAAACGGCTGGAACACTATACCCGTATGGCGCCTTACAATTGGTTTAATTATTATGATTATTGGAACACCAATAAAGTCAACGAAACACCATAAGGTATGGATATTCGCCACAACAGTCCTTGTGGCTTGTCTGTACAGCTCTACGCCATCCAGCGCAGAGCCGGAAGCATCGGCTTGGAATCTGGAAACCTTAATGGAGGCGATGGCCCAAGTGAAGTCCTCCAGTGCCCGTTATGAGTTGGTCGAACATCGCTCCATCACCACGAAACCCCTGGTATCCTCCGGCAAACTGGTTTACAAGGCGCCGGACTATATTGAACGGCGCAGCGAAAAACCGCTTCCGGGTTACTTCATTGTGGAAAAAGACAACCTGCGCCTGAAAACCGAAGGTCAAAAGGAGCGTCGTCTGGTGCTGTACCAATTCCCCCCGATACATGCGCTGGTGGAAGCCATGCGCTCAACGCTATCGGGTAATATTAAAACCCTGAAAAACTTCTATCAGGCATCCCTTTCCGGCAACCGCAAGGCCTGGACCTTGAAACTGAATCCATTGGATGAAGAAATGCTGACTTATGTGGATGCCATGACTTTGCACGGCAGTGGCACCCAACTGCATCGCGTAGAAACGCTGGAGGCCGGCGGTGACCGCAGTATCATGACGGTCAGTGATCACGGCATGACGCTTTGAGCCGCCAGTGACCGGTACCGAGCCCCGTCAGCACCGCTACATCCCCATAGCCCTCTGGCTTATCGCCATTGCCATTAGCCTGTGGGTATTGTTTACCCGCGCCCATATGAGCACGGATATGGCGCAGTTTATGCCAGACGCCAAAACGCCTGCGGAAAAACTATTACTGGAAGAATTAAACCAAGGTGCCGCTTCGCGCCTGCTGCTACTCGCCATTGAAGCCAAAGACCCTCACTCCCCAGTCACTCAACAAACCATCCAAACATTGGCACAACTGAGTCGCGAGTTTGCCAAACAACTGAAACAGAGTGAACGATTCAACCGGGTGGATAATGGCATGCCGGCGAAACAGGACAAACAAGACCAGCGACTGTTGTTTCAATACCGCTATTTGCTCAGCCACCAGATAAATCAAGAACGCTTTCAGACCCCCTCATTGCGCGCCCTGTTAGAGCGGCGCTTGCTGGAATTGAGTTCCCCCATGGGCATGATGAACAAGCGCACTTTCACCAAGGACCCCACTAATGAACTGGGCACTATTGTAGACAGCCTGCAACCGCAACAAAACACCAACACCCAATATGGCGTATGGTTTTCCGGCGATAACCGCAAAGCATTGTTGATGTTACAGACACAGGCACCAGGGTTTGATTTGGATGCGCAGGAGCGCAATATTACCGCTATTGGGAAAATTTTTCAGTCCCTCGACCAAGGGACTCCAGCGCAAAACTACACCCTGACCCTCAGCGGAAGCAGCGTTTTTGCCACTCAATCACGCAAAAAAATAGAAAAAGAAATCACTTTACTAAGCGCAGCAGCCGGCATCGCCGTCATTTTGATTTTACTACTGGCTTACCGCTCCGTGAGCCTAACTTTAATCAGCGCATTACCGCTGGTCTCCGGCATACTTTTCGGCACAGCGGGAGTGATCCTTGCCTTTGGGCAGATCCATGGAGTCACCCTCGCATTTGGCGTGACCATACTGGGGGTAGCCATTGATTACCCTATCCATGCGTTCAGCCACTTAAAGCCACCGCGCAGTGTTACTTACAACATTGGACGCATCTGGCCCACCTTGCGCTTGGGTGTGGTCACTACCGCAACGGGCTATTTAGCCATGGCCTTTACCCATTTCAGCGGCTTGGCGCAATTGTCGTGGTTTGCCATTATTGGGCTGTTAGCTGCAGCGGCCATTACCCGCTGGGTAGTCCCGGCGGTGCTTCCCGCCTATTACGTACCGAAAACCGCACAACAGACAAATGGTGTTCTTGCTCCGGACGGGATTTTCGCTCGGATGTTACAGCCGGGATTTAAAACCACCTTGGGTATGATCATTTTGGCAATTACTGCCTGCGGATATATTACATTGACTGATAAAACGATATGGCAAAATGATCTATCCGCGCTAAGCCCCTTGCCGAAAGATAAACTGCAATTGGATAAACAACTGCGCGCGGAACTGGGCGCGCCGGATGTACACCATATGGTCTTAATCAGTGATACCAGCGCTGAGACGGTGCTGCAAAAATCGGAACAATTAGACCAAAAATTGCGGGAATTGAAAACGGCCGGCATCGTAGCCTCTGTTGATATGGCCAGCCATTACCTTCCCAGCGTAAAAACCCAAACTCAACGTCAGGCATTATTGCCCGACGAACTTATGCTGCGACAACAGCTCACTGCCGCCGTTCAAGGCATGCCGTTTCGAGACGGCCAGTTTGAGCCCTTTGTGCAATCCGTTGTCGACAGCAAAACACTACCCGCCCTAACGCTGGAACATCTGCAAAACAGTGCCTTGGGTTTAAAACTCAGCTCCCTGCTGTTTCAACGCTCGGATCACTGGACGGCTGTGGTGATACTGTACGATGCCCGACAGCCGCAGAAACTCACCGAGTGGTTCCAACAACAAGATCTGGATGGGGTTTATTATCTCAACTTAAAACAAACCAGCAATATCCTGGTCAGCAGTTTTCGCCAAGAAACTCTGTCACGAATGCAATGGGCCATTTTGGCCATCATCGTGGTACTATGGTTGGGATTGCGTTCCTGGGATTATCTGGTCGCCGCCACGTTACCGGTAGGCGCTGCCATTGTTTGTGTCATGGCGCTGTTGATTGCTCTCGATATGCCTCTGTCCCTGTTTAATCTGGTGGCGGTACTGCTGGTATTTGGAATTGGTATAGACTATGGTTTGTTTTTTAATCGTAATGAAGTCGACATTCAGGAAAAATTACGCACCTTTCACGCACTGTCGGTATGCTGTATATCCACGGTTACCGTGTTTGGCCTTTTATCCCTGTCCCACATTCCCGTACTCAAAGACATGGGCCATACCGTGTCTGTAGGTGTTTTACTGAGCTTTGTATTTGCGCTGTCCCTATCGCAAACGCGTCGCTTGTTTAACAAATAACCAACTTAAATCCGAGCGGATAACAGGGCTATTGCGCAAATTGAATTTGACGAATGGTTTTAACGGTTTAAAATCTGCTGACATTTACACAACGGCTATAGCGGCATGAATCAAGTGTTGAAAATCACCCACTACACCACAGTGAACTCGCTGGGTACCGGCTTGAAGGCCAATCTGGACGCATTGCAACAAAAACGCAGTGGCCTAAGCAGCTGCGACTTCAGCGACTGCCATTTGGAGACCTGGATCGGCCAAGTCGCCCTGGAGCAACCCGTGGACGGCGCTCTAGCCCAATTTGATTGCCGCAATAACCGTCTAGCGCTTGCCGGTATGCAGGCGGATGGCTTTGCAGAAGCGATAGCGGCAGCGCGTCAACGCTATGGCGCACACCGTATTGGCGTGTTTATGGGTACCAGCACCTCCGGTATTCAACAAACCGAGCGAGCTTACAAGCATCGAGATTTGGTAGCCAATGCCCTACCGAAAGATTTTAATTACCAACAAAGCCACAATACGTTTTCCGTTGCCTGGTTCACTCAACAATATTTACAACTGCAAGGGCCTGCTGTTGTTATATCCACGGCTTGTTCTTCCAGTGCCAAAGTTTTCGCCAGCGCCAGCCGTTATATACAAGCCGGGTTGTGTGACGCCGCCATTGTCGGTGGTGTAGACAGCCTATGCTTAACCACCTTATTGGGCTTTAACTCTTTGGAACTGGTTTCACAGCAAAAGTGTCGTCCCTGGGACGGCGGACGCAACGGCATTAATATTGGAGAATCCGCCGGCTATGCCCTGCTGGAAAAACCCAATGGTGATAATGCGCAGGCACTGGAGCTGCTGGGCTACGGAGAAAGCAGTGACGCGTACCATATGTCTACGCCCCACCCACAGGGCGAGGGGGCGGCCCTGGCCATGCAGCGCGCATTGGAAACAGCCGAATTGCAGGCAGATAAAGTGGACTACATTAACCTTCATGGCACCGCCACCCAATCCAACGACAGCGCGGAAGATCACGCCGTCGTTCAGGTTTTTGGTACATTTACACCCTGTAGCTCCAGCAAAGGCTGGACAGGCCACACCTTGGGTGCCGCAGGGATCACTGAAGCCGTGTTTTGCTTTCTGGCCATGGAAAATAATTTTATGCCCGGCACCTTAAACACCACCAGTATTGACCCTGCCCTGTCCGCACAAGTACTGCTGGACAACAAAGCCGGTAAAATAAACATAACGATGAGTAACTCTTTCGGGTTTGGCGGCAGCAATTGCAGCTTGCTGTTTGGCAAAGCCGGCATTTCCAGCTAAAGTGCCAGGTTACAGGTAAAACTATGCTGAAAGCTTCTATAAAAAAAATCGGTATCATCGCTCCAGGCCTCACCAACTGGGGGCAGTGTCGTCAAGTCCTTACCGGCGAGCAAACCTTTGAAAAAAGACCACCGGACAAATTTGTGCCCAACCTGCTGCGCCCCAATGAAAGACGGCGTACCACGAATCTCATAAAATTGGCTTTACAAGTTGGCGAACAAATTCTGGATGATTGCCCTTATCCACAAAACTCTTTGTGTGCCGTGTTTGCTTCATCCGAAGGCGATACCGATATTATTGATAAAATTTGCACGGCTTTGACACTACCGGACCAACCGGTATCACCCACACAATTTCACAACTCCGTACATAACGCACCGGCAGGATATTGGGCCATTGCCACCGAATGCCGGGAATCTTCCACCAGTTTGTCAGCCGGTACAGCGTCGTTTGCATCCGGCTTACTGGAGGCAACCACCATCGCAGTGACAGAGCACAAACCCGTTTTGATGATCAGCTACGATTACCCTGCACCCGAATCATTGCAACCCTTTGTTCCCGTAACCGAGCCTCTGGCATGCGCCTTGTTGATCAGCCATGAGACTGACGGTGAGAACGAGGCGATCATATCGCTGCAATTGAATCAGACCGCGACTCCTTCCTCGCTGGACAATGCAGCGCTGGAACCCCTGCGTCAAAGCAACCCCAGCGGACACGCGTTAAGCTTGCTGGAAGCCATCTGCACCTCAAAACAAACCGCTGTACTGCCTTATGTAGGAGGAAATTCATTAATGGTGACCTTATCATGACAGGACCGGCCATCAAGGTAACACGGGATGAGCTGTGTGATTTGATTCCTCATTCCGGCATCATGTGTTTGTTGGACGGTGTTAGGGATTGGACCGACGATAGCATCTCTTGTATCAGCCGTTCACACCAATCACAGGACAATCCTCTACGACGAAACAATCAATTGTCCAGCGTCCATACTATGGAGTATGGGGCCCAAGCGATGGCAGTACACGGCGGCCTATTAGCCAAACAATATGGCCAATCTATTAAGCCCGGTTATTTGGCGGCATTGCGTGACGTAGAATTGTTAGTCCCCCGTATTGATGACGTGGAAGAAACCCTGGTGATTTCCGCTAAACAGCTCATGGCCGGCGATGGTAATCTTATGTATGTGTTCAAAATCATGGCCGGAGACCGCGTAATCAGTTCCGCTCGTGCCACCGTCATTACCCAAGGCTAAGCCGTGAGTAAGGTTGCATTGGTAACGGGAGGCAGCGGCGGAATCGGCGCGGAAATCTGCAGGCGCCTGGCCCAAGATGGCCATCAAGTTTACGTTCATGCCAACCAGAACAAAGATAAAGCTGAGCAATTGGTGCAGGCTATCGAAGCCGAAGGCGGCCAGGCACAAAGCATTGTCTTTGATGTTACCGATGCGGAACAAACCCGGTGCCTCTTGACCGAACTGGCGGAAAAAAATCCGATCCAGATTCTGGTCAATAACGCCGGAATCCATAGTGATGCCCCCATGGCCGGCATGAGCACCGAACAATGGGACAAAGTACTGCAAGTTTCACTCAACGGGTTTTTCAATGTTACGCAACCCCTGTTACTGCCGATGATGGCAACTCGTTGGGGGCGAATTATTAACAGCTCCTCCATTGCAGGTATCACTGGCAATCGAGGTCAAGCCAATTACGCGGCGGCTAAGGCAGGACTGCATGGTGCCACCAAGACCCTGGCCAAAGAACTGGCTTCCCGAGGCGTCACTGTTAACTGCGTTGCCCCTGGTATTATAGAAACGGAAATGACCGAAGGGGTATTTGATGCCAAAACCATTAAGGCTATGGTGCCCATGAAACGTGCCGGCAAACCGGAAGAAGTGGCCGCTTTAGTGAGTTTTCTGGCGTCAGATCAAGCCGCGTATATTTCCGGGCAAATTATTAACATTAACGGTGCTATGGTTTAAAAGGCACCGGTTTAAGCCAAACTCCAACGCCACCGTTTGGAACAGTTAAACGTCTATGAATCAAAGTAGTAAAGCTCCCACCTTCGCAGTACTTATTCCGGCTTACAACGAAGCTGCTACCATTCATAATGTGGTTGCAAAATCATTGGCGCACACCGACAAAGTCATCGTTGTCGATGACGGCTCCAGTGATGACACTGTCGCACAACTACACGATCTTTCCGTGGAAGTTCTACAAAACGAACAAAACTGCGGCAAAGCTGCCAGCCTGTGGCGAGGCCTGCAACACGCTATGGAAAAAGGCTACGACTACGTTATCACCCTGGACGGGGACGGTCAGCACGACCCGGCTGAAATACCTGAGCTGATAGCAAAAAGTCGGGACAATCCCAACTGCCTCATCATCGGTGCCCGGTTAAAAAATCGCGAAAACGCTCCTAAAGCACGCTTGTTTGCCAACAATTTTGCGGACTTTTGGGTTTCCTGGGCTGCGGGGCAATGGGTATCGGACAGTCAATCCGGTTTTCGGGTTTATCCCGCCCAACTGATCAGTAAACTGCGCATTCCCCACCACCGCTCCCGCAGCTTTGTATTTGAAAGTGAAATCGCCATAGAGTCAGTGCGCCACGGTCACCCGGTAGTAGTCAAACCGATTGTATCCACCTACCACGCCGATGCCCGCCCCAGTCACTTCAAACCGGTTGCGGATATTAGCAAAATCGTACTCATGATTGCCTGGAAAATTATAAAGTGGGGATTGTACCCGGTGGGGTTTATAAAGGCTTTGAACACTCGCCCTAAGATTTAGGAGCCCCGCTCTACCAAGTGTTCAATTTAATTCGAATGGCTTCATCCAAACGACGTACGGTTTTATTATAGGTGGCATGAATGGAGTTACCGTTATAACGTAATTCAGCACTGTCTTTATAGCGTATCTCATACATTGATTTGCTGAAAGTGACACTAACCTCGGCCATGGCACCGCGCGGAAAATTGATTCTACCAATGAGTTCGTTTTTAGCTCCGTACTTAAACTTCCAGCCAACAATTTCGCCCGCCTCTTTAATCAACTGCCCTATACGCTGCTCGCTCACCTGCGCCGGCGTATGAATGGGTCGCCCCAAAGCCTCATAGATGGGTTGGCTTTTGCATGCGGTCAGCATCAGCAACAACAAAACTATAGAGAATGGTTTGGATAGATTGAAAGCATAGTCTTGCATTCCAGCCACCTGTATTTGCCCTGAGACGTGGGAAGAAAATGACCAAATCATTCTAACGTGTTTCTCCGTGTTTGCTCAAACCCTTGCAGGATCGCCGACACCGACTCAACGCTATCAATCCCCGCCACACTCTTACCTGCCTGCCAATAATCCCGCCTGCCACTACTATCCAGCAATGCCTTCTTTAACAAGCGAATCGACTTTAAGGCATAAAACAAACGCATCCAATGTTTAGTGGACTTCCTGCCCAACAACCAGCCCGCCACAGCGCCCGGCTTAACTCCGGCCCGTTTCACTTGCTCAGTTTCTATTACCGACACGGGTACGCCGGTAATGGTCTCACTCATAACAATATCTTTTTCCTGGGAGCGCACAATCGCCTCTTTATAAGCCTCATTGGCGGAACACTCTTGAGAGGCAATAAATCGCGTTCCCATTTGCACACCGGCATATCCCAAATTCAACATGTGCGTATACTCTTCACCCGTACTTATCCCACCGGCGCATATCAGCGGAACACCCAAGGGCGATAACTGCTCCCACAAGCTTTGCGCACTCAAAGCACCTGCATGACCCCCGGCGCGATTATTAACCGCAATCAGACCATCGACACCACAGGACAAGCCCTTTTCAGCCCACTTAATCTCGGTTACATCGTGAAACACCAAACCACCATGGGCATGCACCATATCGACAACCCAATCCGGCTTACCCAAAGAAGTAATGAAAAACGCCACCCCTTCTTCCAGGGCAATTTGAATCCAGTCTTCCATGCGCTCTCGATATCTCGCAGACGACTGTTCGATTAGCGCGTTCATGCCAATGGGTTTTTGGGTGAGGCTGCGTATGTATCGCAAACTGCTGCGAAAATCATACCCAAAGACATAGGTCATGGTCACAGGCTGAACGACACCAATACCCCCCGCCTCTGACACCGCTGCCACCAGTTCAGGATTGCTGCACGGATACATCGGACCGCCAATAACCGGTATTGTTATGCCTATAGACTCGCAAAAAGAACGCCACGCGAGAGAAGAATCTTGCGTCACAAACACCACCTCATGCTATCAAACCCAATCGCCAGGTCACTGCGACCCGGGCCACCACTTCACCCACACCGTCCACTATATCTACCAAAACTATATGTTCCATGTCTGCGCTTACCTGGGGAAAACTCGCATCACACTGGGCCTGCAAGTCACCCCTGGCCTTTTTTAAATAGTCAATACTAATATGGGTGACAATCCCTCGTACATGAGATGGCATACCGCTCATAAGCGCCAAACCGCTGCACATTTCACCGAAATTCACCAAGGCAATGGCGTGAATGCTGTTGAGATGATTTCGTACCCGGCGCCGATCCGGTAACAACAAACGGATATATCCCTCACGAAAATCCAACACCCGTGCACCAATCGTGGCACTGTAGGGAACAAATATACCAATTAGGCGGCTAAACAATCGCTTTCCCAAAGGTAAAGGCGCCAGCCGAAACCACCAGCGCAACAGTAATGCACCCGGCGAAGTTTTCACAATTGATCCAATGGACTCAACACACTGACTCCCGGTTTATTTAGCACATGCGTATAAATCATTGTAGTTGATACATCCGCATGGCCCAACAATTCCTGTACTGTGCGAATATCATAGTTATTCTCCAGCAAGTGCGTGGCAAAGGAATGGCGCAAGGAGTGACAATTCACTTTTTTCACCAGTCCGGACTCGGTTGCCGCCTTTTTCACATAGCGCTGTAACACAGTCTCATGAACATGGTGCCTGCGAACAATGTTACTGCGAGGATCCACCGAAAGCCGAGACGATGGGAACACGTATTGCCAACCCAATTCCTTCGCAGCATTTGGATATTTTCTAGACAACGCAAATGGTAAATACACCTCACCGTACCCCGCCTTTACATCCTCTTCATGGAGTTGTTTTACGAATTCAACTTGTTGTTTTAAAGACTCAACAAGACGTTTGGGCAGTGGCACTACCCGGTCTTTTCCTCCCTTGCCCTTACGAATGATAATTTGTCCGTATTCAAAATCCAGATCGAACACCCGCAGTCGAATACACTCCATTAAACGAATTCCACAACCGTACAGCAAATTAGCCATTAGAGAAATCTTATCATCCTCCAACTGCGACAACAGCGCTCTGACCTCTGCTTTTGTCAGCACCACGGGCAGTCTTTTTTGTTTCTGGGAACGAGAAAAATCACCGAACTCGCCCAAATCCATTCCGAGTACGTGTTTATAAAAGAAAACAATCGCACACAAAGCCTGCCCCTGAGTGCTGGCTGCTACATTTCGTTTTACAACCAAATACTCCAAATATGACACTACGGCGTGTTTATCCAGATCAGCCGGATTCTGCATGGAATGGAAAAGCAAATACCTTGCAACCCAAGGGATGTAGGCATGTTCCGTTCTTATGGAAAAATGGTTTATCCGCATACGTGCCACCATCTTTTGGTATAACTCTGGAAACCCGTCTCGAAATTTCTTGACAATTTTTACCGATGACTCTGGGATTTGTTGCAACAACTCTGTACTTATATCAGCATCTCTGGCAATCGTGGCGTGAGATGAAGGTAAACTGGTAGCCAACTCCTCCCAAAATCCCCATGGGAACTCCTTAGCCCAGGGCAACTTAGCCGTATCCCGCAACAACAACCTCAATGCCTGCACCACTTGTTGGAACTGCCAGTCAGAAACTCTGCCGCTTTGACTAACGGTGTTCAAATACTGCACCAAATCCTCTACGTTTTGCTCCTCCACCGGAATCGCTATAGCTTTTAAATAGAACTCAACGCGTTTCACATACCACCTAGCTCTATCGGGCGACAACTTCTGGTGTCGTAGTTGTGCGAAATAGAGACTCATCAAATTCTTGCCCATGGTTTCATCCTGATCTGATTGACTAGAACAGGTGCACATATTAGCACCTGTTTGGCAAAAAACTCAAATCAAGAAACTTGCAGTATTTCTCAGCGGCAATATTAAAATGAGTCGCCTATCTACAACAACCATCCTTCCGTTACCTATTGTTTATTAAGGCAATATGTGAGTCTCGGCCAACTTATATCCCCAAATCCGAAAAATATGCAAAAGGGCATATTGAACACAGGTAATAAAAAGTAAAATACAGCAGTTCAATATGCACAATGACACCAAACCCAAAACTGATCGACTAACAACCAAACTTTGTGGACTAATTGATCAAATTACTGGAAGGTGCCACAGAACTGTGCTAAACATAAAGACCATAAACAATTGTTTCTTGGAGATTTACAAATGATCTCAGTAAATGCGGTAAGTTGCACAGGGGTGTGCTCAAGAAATGATCGCGTGATTGTGCATATTGACAAAAATAATAAAAGGTATAATTACGTGGACTGTCGAAAACTCTGTTAGGGGCGCGTTGATGGAGTATCCTATTTTAGCCATAGAGCCTCACGGTTTTACTGCAATGTTGAAAGATAGTAGTTATTGGAAATCATTACCAATTAGTTACATATCTTTATACCGAAAAAGACTAAATAGTTTAGTTTTTTATGGTAAAGATGGTAATAAATGGAGGTTAAAAACTATTGAACCGGATGAACCAATAGGATTTTTTGGAAAAATATTTGGTGGGTTACGCGAAATAAAGGTACGAGCCGAATTTGTTAGTATTGGCCCATATGAATTTATGGAGTTGCAAAGTATGTTCAAATCATCGGTAGAAGCAGATGATGATATTCTTTGTCAGCATCATTCTCAAAATCAGGTGATTGAGTGGATAAATCAAGCCAAATCAATAGGCAAACTGTTTAGTTTGTATATCTGGATTAGAAAAGACTTTGCAAAAGAATGAAAAAATATCCTAACCAGCCATTTCACGCGGACATACCTCCGCGGCGCACTTTTTGTGCAGAATCGCACAAAAAGTGCGCCGCTACGGCATGCCGGTGAATGCGGCGTTAGCATAAATTGATTGTGAAGACACCAGTATACTTAATGCTAGCTGTATCTGTTTTTTTGGTTTGCTATGCGGTATACGACGGTTCCGTGCTTAATGATGGATGTGACCGTAAAATTTCTCATCTCCGAACATATGGAACAATGTATCTTTCGATGTTTTTTGTATTTGCGACATGCTTGGTTTTTGCAAGAGAACGAAAGTGGCGTTACAAAAACGCTGGAACTATTAGGCAGTTAGTGTATGTGATAGCATTATTTAGTTCGAGCTTTTTATTGTTCTTATTTCTATTTATAGTTTCATTAATTGTGCTTCCTATGCTGGGCGTACCGCTATTCTATATCAGAGAATGTGTTGTGTAAGACTAAATAGTAAGTACTGTTAGAAAGTAAGGTAAGAGAATAATGAAACAATGAATGAATTGGTTACTAACCAGTCCCTGCACTCGGACACATTTCCGCGGCGCACTTTTTGTGGTAGTTACCACAAAAAGCACCCCGCTCCAAAGTGCCGGTGAGGGTGTCGTTATAAGTGAGCATGGTTAAAAATAGTATATTCAATACGTATAATATTTTTCTGAGTACGTTGGTTCTAGTTGGGCTAGTATATTATTTGTTGTCTATTAAATCCCAAGGAGGGTACGATCAATCTGGATTATTTTGTGTTTTATATGAAAATAATTTAGTTATCGCCTCTTTAATGGTATTTGCTTTCTGTTTAAATTTAGTCTGGTATTTTGTGCTAGAACCAAACAATAGAAGAAAATCTTTTTGGATTTTTGTATTTACGAGTATAAGTATTATCTTGGCTTGCGTTATTATTTTGTACCTACCTATTTTTGACGCTTGCAGTGGAGTTATGATCATTTCTGGTGTATGAGCACCTAGAAAGGGTGGCGTGCCCTTTGTTGTATAATTGTTTTCGCTGAAAAACAAACGACAAAGGAAGCACACCACATGAGCAAAGATAATGTTATTGA
>JAOUJW010000031.1 GCA_029882975.1 Gammaproteobacteria bacterium | reverse complement strand
TTATCGCGACTGGCTGCCGGTGGCTTGTGCGGCTGTCTTAATTGTCCTGCATCATGTTTGTTTTTTCTTTTTACAGGCCGCGGGATTTCCTGTGTATGTGATGCCGGATGTTTCCCAGTTTGGGATGGTGTTGTTGCATGGGTTTTATGTGGCGTTTGAATCCGCTGTGCTGATTTACATCGGCAATAAAGGAGAGCGTGAGACTTTGCTGCAGGAAGCCATGATGCAGGAATTGCGCAATGTAAGTGCTCGTCAGGAAACAATACTGAACACTGCGGGTACACAGATTACTTTTTTATCAGAAGCGGCAGGCGGTATTCACGCCATGGCGGAACGATTGCACCAGGGTGCGGCAGATCAGGCCGCCAGCCTGGAACAAAGCAGTGCCTCCTTGGAGCAGATTGCAGCGGCTATTATAAATAATAACCACGGAGCGCAAACTACCAACAACATGTCTCGTGATGCCTCACAACAATCGCACCAGGCCGGCAAAGCGGTGAAAAATACCCTGGAAGCTATGATCCATATCACTGACAAAATCAGCTTGATTGAAGATATTGCTTATAAAACCAATTTGCTGGCTTTGAATGCAGCGATTGAGGCGGCGCGGGCCGGCGATCATGGTAAGGGCTTCGCGGTGGTGGCTGAGGAGGTTCGTAAGCTGGCAGAGCAGTCACAAGTTGCCGCGCAGAATATTCGAGCCCTTGCTTCCGATAGCGTGGATGTCGCGCGAAATGCCGCGATATTTCTGGAGCAATTGGTGGCGCAAATCGAAAAAACATCGCTGTTGGTTGGCGATATATCCGTGAGTTCACAGGAGCAGGCCGGTGGGGTGGAGCAAATCAATCTTGCGGTGGCCGCTTTACAAAAAGTGGCGCAAAGTAATTTTGAACTGTCCGGGAGCTTGGCAGGTACTGCCAAAGAAGTGGAATTGGCCGCCTATTCCATGCAAAAAGTACTGCAGAACTAGATGATCTCCCGTTTCTGCTGACCTGATAATTACAGCGAATCACTGTTGTTTTTTTTGGAGTTGCGATAGAGTAATCAAGATGGTATCTACAATTGCTAATTGTATGCGGTCGAAAGACGATTGTAGAACCAGCGCACATTTTGGGGAATATATCTGCGCTCCGTATTCTAAAAACTATATTTAGTTGTTACTATAAGATTCCTGCCGGTAGTATCTTTCTATTTTATTTTCCATCGCAATTTTACGGCAGCTGAATTGTTAGGGGGATGTGTATGCGTACTTGGATTTCTATTCTGGCTGTATTGGTGGTGTTAATAATAGCGGCATGTGGTGGCGAGGATGATCGTCCTCCATACAATCCAACCCAGTTTGAAATCGGTCAGGCATTGTATAACGATAATTGCGCTCAAAGCGGTTGTCACATTAGCGAAGATGATAATAGTGTCACTAACGGCTTTAGTGTTTTGTGTACTACAGCGGATGCGATCAAATTCGCAACGGAACCTGGCTCCGGTCTCAGTATGCCTACGTTTAACTTTGATGCCGACCAGGAAGCCGCTATCTCCAACTATTTATTCAACGTGCGCCCGCAGGATTGCTAAATCATAAACCCAAACAGGGGTTGGGACGTACATTGTTTAAATAATACGATACCGATTCCACTTGAGCCGCACTCAGCGATATGGTTGGCATTAGCGTAGGGTTAAAACCGTCGGTCCAGATTTTTATCAGCGATGCTGAACTGCAAAGAACCGATGAACCTCTGGAAGTGGCGTTTTCTTCATCCCGGTGACAGGTGCTGCCAACGCAATTGCCGGTGAATGTGTTACGTCCTTGGTTGTATAAGTTAGAGTTGGTTTGTACCCGTATAGTGATAGTTTCGCTGTCACTAAAACCGGCAGAGTTGGTGGCACTGAATTGGATTTGGTAGTCGTAGCTGATGGTCTCACTGTTGGTTGGCCAGGTAAAATTACCCGTGCCACTGTTGCTGCTAAAGCCGGCTCCTTCCAGATACGGGTCGGGACCGTTACCCACGGAACCGTCGCTGGTCAATACCAATGCGCGGTTAGCCGAGTCGCTGGCGCTGACACTGAAATTCAAAGTGTCTCCGGCAATGATGGTTTTAGTGCCGATGGCCTGCAATGTCGGTGCGTTGGGTCCGGCGGATTTCCCGGTTGAATTGGTGTCGTTACCTGGGTCACTGGTACATCCCACCAGCACCGCCAGGGTAAAGCTTACAGCAATCGCTTGCCTCATAAAGTGCCCCCTTAAATCAAACATTTCCGCGGTTATCGTTAGACCTCTGATTTTCTTCATGAATCAATCAGGGTGACTTTGATTTTTTTGTGATGGCTTGGTTTTGTCTGCGCTTCCGCTCCATCCGCAGACAAGAAAAACCGGTCTTACCTTGGAAAACAAAGCCATTGTACCTGCAAACCGGCAGTGTGGAAATTATCTCGTGGTGTGGGTTTGGGGCAGCTATAACGGCACCGAGCTCTGGACGGGAACTTGTTGATTTTTTTGAGCTATATTTAAGGGAACGGCTCAACGGGTTTAGCCGTGCTTTCCGTATGGGAAAGCCAATAATGCTATTCTTATGGTATGTAGAGGTAAATGTGTAGAGGCGTCTCCGTTTGACTAAATCGGGTGCATAATTATGGATACAAAACGACAACCGGCTTCTGACGAGCCCATATGGGTCAAGTCCTATCCACACGGCATACCTGCGGAAGTGGATATTCACGCGTACCAGTCCATTGTTGCGGTGCTGGAGCAAAGCTCGCAGCGTTTCAGTGAGAGTCCCGCTTTTTCCAATATGGGGCGTAGTATCAGTTACTCCGAACTGGGACGTTTGACTCAGGATTTCGCTGCTTATTTGCAGTCTCTGGGGCTAAAACGCGGCGACAAAGTGGCGATTATGATGCCCAATGTTTTGCAATACCCCATCGCCATTTTCGGTTGTTTGCGGGCCGGGGTGACAGTGACCAATATCAATCCTTTGTACACCCCAAGAGAATTGAAGCACCAGCTCAATGATTCGGGTGCCAAATGCATAATCATATTAGAGAATTTTTGTCATGTCCTGGCGCAAGTTATCCCGGACACAGCGGTTCAAACGGTTATTACCACACGTCTTGGGGATTTATTGGGTTTTCCCAAATCCGCTATTGTGAATTTTGTGGTCAAACACATTAAGAAAATGGTACCGGCTTTTCAATTGAGCGGCAGTATTTCTTTTAGTCGTGCTTTGGATGAAGGTGCGAGCCGGAATTTACAAGCGGTGGACTTGAGTGCTGAGGATATTGCGTTCATTCAATATACGGCCGGCACTACGGGAGAGTCCAAAGGGGTATTGCTCACTCACGGCAATATCGTGGCCAATTTACAGCAAATATCTGCCTGGTTGGGGCCGCATGTGGAGGAAGGCAAAGAGCTGATTGTGACTCCTTTACCCCTGTATCATATTTTTTCCCTGACAGCTAACTGCCTGTATTTTATGAAAATCGGCGCTAGAATTCATCTGATCACCAATCCCAGGGATTTCAAAGGGTTTGTCAAAGAGTTATCGGGATTGCCTTTTACGGCCATTACAGGGGTAAACACTTTGTTTAACGCCTTGCTGAATACACCGGGGTTTGCGCAGCTGGATTTTTCCAAGTTAAAAATCACTCTGGGTGGAGGTATGGCCGTGCAGCGCGCGGTAGCGGAACGCTGGAAAGAAGTGACCGGCGATGTGTTGGTGGAAGCTTATGGTTTGACCGAAACCTCGCCGGCTGTGTGTATCAATCCTATCGATATGGCGCAATACAACGGTAAAATCGGTTTGCCTATTCCCTCAACGGAGTGCTCCATACAGGATGATCAAGGGAATATGTTAGCGCCGGGTGAGCCGGGTGAGCTTTGTGTGCGGGGACCGCAAGTGATGCAAGGTTACCTGGGACGACCGGAACAGACGGCGAAAGTACTTAAGGATGACGGCTGGTTCCATACCGGCGATATGAGTACTATGGATGAAAATGGTTATGTGCAAATTCTGGAACGTAAGGATGACATGATCCTGGTTTCCGGTTTTAACGTTTATCCTAACGAAGTGGAAAGCGTTATTGTGGAACATCCGGGGGTACTGGAGGTTGCGGTTATCGGTGTGCCGGATGAAAAATCCGGAGAGGTGGTGAAGGCATTTGTGGTCAAGAAAGATCCCGCCTTAACAGAAAACCAAATTCGTGAACATTGCAAGCAGGGTTTGACCGCCTACAAGGTTCCCAAACAGGTGGAATTTATCGATTCTCTGCCCAAATCCAATGTGGGTAAAATATTACGGCGGCAACTGCGTTAACAGCTGCCGCCGTGTTTTGGGGTAGAACGGGAATTACTGAACGACAAAACCGGTAAAATAAATGTTTTCAATGAGATCTTTACCGGTTTCTTCCTGTAATGCAGTTTGTACCGCCGCCAGGGTTTGCTCGCGCAACTTTTCTTTCCCTTCCAGATTGCCAATGCTCTGTGGTGTTTGTTGGCTAAACAACATGATCATAATATGGCGGATTAAAGCCATGTGATGCTTAACTTCATCACCTACAGCGGGGTCAGTGAGTCTGGCCTCTGAGGTGATTTGTAGAAATCGAATACCGGAATGGTCTTTGATATTGACAACAAAGGGCGAGCCCAGAGGCAGGTATAAGGAATTGCCACCACCACCACCGGCGCCAAAACTCGGTGCGCAAATCAAGGTGAGCAGAGCAAACATCAGAAAACGCATTTTCATATTGGACCTCAAGATTGTTATCGCTTAGGGATATATCGAGTCCAATATGGCTATGTTTAGAGCAACACTGCAAACAATTAATTTACAAATGATCTGTCCTGGCTGTGAATTCACGTATCGTTATTTATTTCAGCAGGGATCCCAGCAGTCCTCGGACCAGTTGTCGGCCCAGAGAGCTGCCGATGGCCCGGGCCGCGCTCTTGGCCATGGCCTCAAACACGCTTTGGCGCGGACGGCCGCGGGGTCGAGTGGCTGTCGCTTGTCGCTCCGGATGAGTGGATTCGGCTCTTTGTTTGAGTCGTTCGTAGGCGGACTCCCGGTCTATCACGGCATCATAACGGCCTTTAAACGGTGACTTCTGTAACTGTTGTTGTCGCTGTTCCGCCGTTAATGGGCCGATTTGAGATTGGGGCGGGCAAATGAGGATGCGCTCTACTGGAGTGGGAGTACCCTTGGGGTCCAGCACGGACACCAGTGCTTCGCCTACACCCAACTCAGTGATTGCCGTTTCCGTATTCAGCTTGGGGTTGGTTCGGAAGGTTTGTGCTGCAGCACGAACGGCTTTTTGATCTTTGGGGGTAAATGCCCGTAACGCGTGCTGTACCCGATTACCCAATTGTCCCAGGATGTTTTCCGGTATATCCAACGGGCTTTGAGTGACAAAGTAGATGCCTACGCCCTTGGAGCGAATCAGTCGAACCACTTGCTCGATTTTATCACTCAGTTCTTTAGGTGCATCTTCAAATAATAAATGCGCTTCATCAAAAAAAAACACTAACTTGGGTTTGTCTGTATCACCGGCTTCCGGTAATTGTTCAAACATTTCCGCAATCAACCACAGCAGAAACATGGCATACAGTTTGGGTTGTTGCATGAGATCTGTGGCATCCAGGATGCTGATGACACCATTGCCGGAGAAATCCGTTTGCATGAGGTCGCGCAATTCCACTTGCGGTTCGCCAAAAAACTGTTCGGCGCCCTGTTGTTCCAGAGCAAGGAGTTTGCGTTGAATCGCGGCCACACTGCTGCTGCTCAAACTACCGTACTCAGACTTCAGTTCCTTGCTGTTTTCTATGACCCAGCTTAACAGCGCGCGTAAGTCCTTGCTGTCTAACAACAACAGGCCCTCATCATCCGCTATTTTAAAGATGACTTGCAGGATACCACTCTGGGTGTCATTCAATTGCAGTAGATTGGCCAATAAAGCCGGTCCCATGTCCGAAACTGTGGCCCGAATGGGATGCCCCTGCCGGTTGAATAAATCCCAAAAAACAACAGGGAAAGGGCGTTGACGGTAGTCCTTGAGGCCCAATTGCTCTACCCGTTGGGATATTTTCGCATGTGCCTGGCCAGGCAGAGCCATACCGGATAGGTCTCCTTTTACATCTGCCAGAAATACAGGTACGCCGGCTTGGGAAAACCCCTCCGCCAGGGTTTGTAATGTCACCGTTTTACCGGTGCCCGTGGCTCCGGCCACTAAGCCGTGGCGATTGGCCATGGGCAGTGCCAAAGAAACACTGGAACCGATTTGCGGGTTGGCGCCTAAGTAGATTGTTTCGCTCACAGGGGGCTCTTCCTTAATCCGTAGAATTTGGCGGAATATACCGTAAATCCACAGGCGTTCAAACGTCCCATTTGACATTATTTTTTGCTCAGGGCATATTCAAGTCTTGGGTTTTACAGAAGTGAGAGTAGGGGCAATGCAAAAAGTAATATTTCCAGTTATTTTTCTTTTAGTTACAAGTGTTCAAACCGTTTTTGCCGGGGAGGAAATCCAACTGGCTGCGGCAATCGGTGCCGGCGCCATCAATTCACCGCCTGTGGTTCAGACGGATGATGCTGTTGCCGGTCATGCCGGCAGTGCCGGGGCGGCCATGAGTACCACTACCATGGTGCTTGTCGGTGCGGTTACAGTAGGTGTTTTGGCTGCCGTCGCATCAGCGGATTCCGGTACATCCCACTAAATTTGTTCTTTTAATTGTTGCTCGCTGCCTTGGCTTTGTTCCAGGCCTTCCTGCGAGCAGCAATCCCTGTGGGCTGTGTAGTGGTTTGTGCTTCTATCGAAAGCTGGGGGTAAGATGGCGCGACACTGCTTTATTGATGCCGATTTTGATTTGGCAGCGCCGCGTATTTCCTTGATGGCTGTTTTTCAAGTAAACTCTGCGCGGTTCAAGCGGGTGTCGTATAATGGCATTACCTCAGCTTCCCAAGCTGATGACGAGGGTTCGATTCCCTTCACCCGCTCCAATTTCCACAAAACGTATTACCCGGGAATTCCCTCCAAGCGGTAAATCTTGTTTGCGGTTATCCAATAAACGTTGCGAATGGATTTCCACACCCCTGTTCCGGTCATGCTGAACGCTCTGTCTACGTAGGCATTAGGACTACAGAGAATGCGATGATTCCGGGACCTACGTAATCCGTTTTGGAGTTCCATAATAAGTAGGGGTTTATCGTTGCGACTGATCACACATTCTTGTGTTGTCAGGCCGATCTCATGCTTGACATACTTAGGTATATTCGTATTCTAGAATCCGTTTCGAAATGTTAATCATTAAATTTAGCTGTAAATAAATCGATGTATCAGTAGTAAGAAAACAGTTGTTGTAAGCCCGGCGTTTTTCCTCTCGGAGTTGTCGTCCTACTCCGGACGAGCCGCTTCATGATCTTGCTCTGGCTGTTTCTTTGCTTGGTATGCCGTAACGCCAGGAGAAACTGTATGCGAATAGCCAATGTTCTAAGCCTGGGTGCGTATAGCGCCGTGTTCTTTCTGCCTTTGTCCGTATGGGCAAACCAAAACCCGGATACTCAGGAATTAATCAGCGAGCTAAGAGAGGAAATATCCATACTTCAAGATCAACTTGAGGAAAATAATCTTGCTTCCGCTAATGAGATGAAAATCTCCGGCTACGCGGATATTGAGTACCACGATAATTCACAGGCAAATGCCAATCCCGGTTTTCGTTTGCACCACATGTCATTATTCTTTGAAAAAAATGTCACAGACCAATGGAAGTTTTTTTCCGAAATCGAATACGAAGACGCACCCTTTGTGGAGTTTAGCCGCGATGCGACTGACTCTCCATGTAAAGGGTGTTATGGGAAGATTTTTTTGGAGTCGGCAAATTTTACTTATTCACCCTATGCTCAGATGAATTTACGTGGCGGGCGTTTCTTTACGCCGGCCGGCATTTGGTCCGTCGATCACTATCCCTCCTTTACTCCGACGCAATTACGTCCGGAACATATTCGCGAGATCTTTCCGCAAGTGGTGGATGGTTTGTCTTTGTTTGGTACCGTTTCTTTGAGCGGCGCATTTATTAACTACGATGCCTATTATGGTAACGGTGAAGGTAACTCAGGAAAAAAAGATACCAACAGCGAAAAAGCGGTCGGGACCAAGATCTCTTTCTTGTTCCCGCAGTTCAAATATTTGGAATTCGGTTTAAGCAGCTATGAAGATACGATCCTTGTGGATGCGACTAACAGTATCCGTAAAAAAGCAGCAGGGGCGCATTTTAAGTTTAAAACCGGTGGATTTACTTTTCAGGGGGAATATGCAAAAGGGCAATACCTGCCAACTGCCGCAGCCGAATATTACCGAACCGGATACTATATGCAAACAATCTATGAGCTGCACAAATTGTCTCTAGGTTACCGCTACGATTTTTACCAGGAAGACAGTAATACGAAAGATGACATCATATTTAATTCCGTGTTTGTCAACTACCAGGTTAACCCGTCCATTGTTTTCAAATTAGAGCGCCACTCGGTGTCCGACGAGGTGGCGAATGAAAACTATGAGCATATTATCGGTAGTGTCGTTTTGTATTTGGGTAACTAGGGAGCAGACAAATGAATATGAATCAAAATGTATTAATATCTTTATTCGTTAGCGCATCCCTATGGGTTTCAGCGGTTCAGTCGGCGGAAGACGTTGTTGTCATCGTTAATGCCGACAACACTCAGTCTGTCAGCAAGCAACAGATTAAAAACATTTATGCCGATATCACGGCGGCTTGGAGTGATGGCGAACAAATCACCGTGTTCCATTTGCCGGTTGATGATGATGCTCGCGAAGTTTTCAGTCAGGCGATATTCGGTGAAAGTGCTGAAAAGCAGGCGGCCGCAGAGTTGAATCGAAAAATCACCAATACCATTAAGAATCCCAGTAAAACTAAAAGTGCCAACCTGGTGAAGAAGATGGTGAAACGTGACCCCAAAGCCATCGGCTATATTCCCAAGAGTTCTTTAGGGGCGTCGAAGGGGTTGCGGGTAGTGTTGACGTTGCAGTCCCCTTGATTGAGTGCAGGGAAATAGGGTATTGATCCGTGAAGGAGTTATCTAATGAGCAATGATAGAAAGGCTTTATCTTTGTGGGTTTTGGTTTTGTTTTATTGGTACTCTTCTCATGCGGCCGCCGATGAGGACTTGAAGGAGATAGCCGTCAAGTTTCAGGATGCGACTTCGTACTTTCTTTTGGGTCAGAAGTTTTCACTGGGTCAGGCTTATGACAAAGCTGTTCATTGGTACACCGAGGCGGCCAAACTCGGACATCTGCGATCAAAGCTGAAGTTGGGAGCCATATATTTCGAAGGTCTGGGGACTGGTTCGGACTACGATAGTGCACTGTATTGGTTACGCGACCCGGCGAATAACGGCTATAACGCGGCGCAATACATGTTAGGGATGATTTATGTGCAAGGGACGCAAAAAGTCCGACGAGATCCTGAAAAAGCATTTGGTTTGTTAAAGTCTGCGGCCGATGATTTTCATACGGACGCTTTATACCAAGTGGGAAAGATGTATGCTTTTGGAATTGGCGTCGAGAAAGACATTCAAAAAGCAAAAAAGTATTTATCACTGGCCGGTGAGCAGAAAGTTGCCTCCGCTTCTATGCTCCTGGCACAACTGCTCAAAGAGGAAGAAACTGAGCAAGCGGCCGGTAGCAAGAACCCCGGTAAAGACAGTAACAGTGCTCTTGGGAAATTTGTCGCTTTGCAGGCCTCGGCGTTAAAAGGGGACCGCCAAGCGCAGACGGCTTTGGCAAAACTGTTTTTGGAAGGTTCTGCGGCACATCCCAAAGATATCCATAAGGCCATAGATTGGTTTCAAGTGGCGGCGGAGAATGGTTGGGCAGAGGCTCAATATTCTCTAGGCAACATTTATCTGGAAGGCAAACTGGTTGCGCGCGATACGGTAAAAGCCGAAAAGTGGCTTTTTGAGGCGGCAAACAACGGTAGTAAAGCGGCGTTGCCGTTGGTGGCACAGCTTGAAGCCAAGCGTAAAAAACCCACACAAAAAGGATTTATGCAGGCGGCTAAGGATGGGGACAAGGAAGCCCAATTTAATCTGGGTTTGATGTATTTATACGGCAAAAACGGTTTACAAAAAAATAGAGCATCGGCGCTGAAATGGCTGAAGCAGGCAGCAGATCAAAATCACATCAAGGCCCAGTATCACACCGGGATGATTTATTACCAGCCGGAGTCTGAGGATAATGGCGCGGCGTATGATTGGCTGACCAAAGCTGCCAGTAACGGGCACGCGGATGCACAATATTTTCTTGGCAGTATTTATAATCAGCAAGGTCAATACAGTGAAGCCATAAAGTGGTTGGACAATGCGGCGGTTAACAATCATTCCGAGGCTTTGGATCTATTGGTGGAAATGTATCTTAAGGGCAAAATCCAAAACCCCAATGCCGAACGCCTGTTGGCCTGGTTGGAGAAATCCAGTTTAAACGGTTTTCGGGATGCTCAGTTTGCCCTGGGTACGCAGTACCTCAATCGGGAAGATGTTGCCAATAATACAAAATTGGCCTATGCCTGGATCGAAAAGGCGGCGAGGAAGGGGCACACTGTTGCCAAATATCATTTAGGCATGATGTTGAAATCCGGCCTCGGGGTGCGAAAGCACTACACCAAATCCGCACGCTGGCTAAAAGAGGCAGCAAAAGACGGTAATGCGGCAGCACAATTCGAGTTGGCACAGTTGTATCACAACGGTGTTGGTTTGCCTCGGTCCAAAGCGAAAGCCAAAAAATGGTATGGTGAGGCGGCGCGTCAAGGGCATACGCAAGCAAAAATCGTATTGGGACGGGACAGCCGTTTCTAGGTTCGTTCAAACAAGAGAAGTCAAGTAAATGGATGTAAATGATGGGTCAGGGGGGGGGTGCCGATTCGGGGCGGGACTTGGGTGCTACTAACAGCCAATCGGTTGCGGTAATCATTCCACTAGCGCCGTTGCGCTAGGTGATTTGGATGGCGATGGAGACCTGGATGTGGTGTCCGCAAACAGTGGCCAATGCGGCTTCTTGTATCGAAATGATGGTGGCAATTTTGTCGATTGGCAAAGTTTAAGTACTGCCAGTGGTCCTTCCATAGCCTTGGGTGATTTGGATGGTGATGTGGATGTGTTAATTGGAAGCTCAATCATGTCTAACTTGTTGTATTTAAATAAGTAAAACTATTTTTCAAGTTAAAGACACATAAAAACCCAGTGATATGTTTGTTTGCTCACCGTTGGCTTTTCATAAAGTTAACGGTGAGCTTTTGGCAAACATTTTGTATTCCTAGGTGCACAAATAACCCCACTTTGGGTTATAATGCCCGGTTTGGTGCACTTGTCTTCCATTAAGTGATCAACCTTCACTGAAGTTCGCTTCGATTGAATCGTGTGTTCTGCTTACCTTGCTTTTAAGAAGATTCCAAGGTAAGCGTGAATGCTGTTTAATGCGGATACGGTTTCGCAGGAATTCGTATTGCGCAGCCATCGAATTCGTGGTGAAGCAATCGGGGCGACAATTGGATTTTATTAACTTTAATTATTTAACTTTTAGAGTACTAACATGGCAGATCTAAACGTTTACAGAAATATCGGTATTTTCGCCCATGTGGATGCCGGTAAAACCACAACCACAGAACGAATTTTAAAGCTGACCGGAAAAATTCATAAAATCGGTGAAGTTCACGATGGTGCCGCTACCACGGACTTTATGGAACAGGAACAAGAGCGCGGTATCACCATCCAGTCTGCAGCGACCACTTGTGAGTGGAATGGGCATCGTTTAAACATTATTGACACTCCGGGACACGTGGACTTCACCATTGAAGTGTATCGTTCCCTGAAGGTATTGGATGGCGGCGTAGGCGTTTTCTGCGGCTCCGGTGGGGTAGAGCCCCAGTCTGAAACCAACTGGCGCTACGCTAATGAATCGGAAGTCGCCCGTATTATTTTTGTTAACAAGCTGGATCGCATGGGCGCGGATTTTTATCGTGTCGTCAAACAGGTGGAAGATGTTTTAGGTGCCAATCCGCTGGTGATGACCCTGCCCATCGGTATAGAAGAAGATTTTGTCGGTGTGGTCGATTTATTGACCCGTAAAGCCTGGGTATGGGACGGTTCCGGCGATCCTTTGAACTTCAAAGTTGAAGAGCCGCCTGCTGATATGGCGGACCTGATCGAAGAGTGGCGGGAAAAGCTCATTGAGACTGCCGTGGAGCAGGACGATGATCTCATGGAAAAATACCTGGAAGGTGAAGAGCCCGACGTGGACTCCCTCAAGCGCTGTATCCGCAAGGGGACCATTGCCCTGGATTTCTTCCCTACCTATTGTGGTTCCGCTTTCAAAAACAAAGGCGTGCAATTGGTACTGGATGCGGTTGTGGATTACTTACCCAACCCCATGGAAGTTAAACCGCAGCCGGAAGTGGATCTGGATGGCCAGGAAACCGGGAATGTTGCCATCGTTGACCCCGACAAACCCCTGCGGGCTTTGGCGTTCAAAATCATGGACGACCGTTTCGGTGCTTTGACCTTTATTCGTATCTATTCCGGCCGTTTGGAAAAAGGTACCACTGTTCTCAACACCTTCACAGGTAAAACCGAACGTATCGGTCGAATTGTGGAAATGCACGCGGACTCCCGTGAGGAGCTTACCGGTGCCCAGGCAGGTGATATCGTTGCGGTCATTGGCATGAAAAATGTGCAGACAGGCCACACCCTGTGTGATCCCAAAAACCCGGCCACACTGGAGCCTATGGTATTTCCGGATCCGGTTATTTCTATCGCGGTCGCGCCCAAGGATAAAGGCGGTTCGGAAAAAATGGGTATTGCCCTGGGTAAGATGATTGCGGAAGATCCCTCGTTTCGAGTTGAAACCGATGAGGACAGCGGCGAGACCATCCTCAAAGGCATGGGTGAGTTACACTTGGATATCAAAATCGACATTCTGCGCCGGACCCACGGTGTTGATGTGGAAGTGGGTAAGCCCCAGGTGGCATATCGCGAGACCATCACTCAGAGAACGGAAGATTCTTACACTCATAAGAAACAAACCGGTGGTTCCGGTCAATTTGCGAAAATTGATTATGTGGTGGAGCCCGGTGAACCCGGTAGCGGTTTTGCGTTTGAATCGAAGGTAACCGGGGGTAATATCCCACGTGAATTCTGGCCCGCAGTACAAAAGGGTTTTGAAATGAGCATGGACCGAGGTGTTCTGGCCGGTTATCCCTGTTTGGACTTCAAAGTATATTTGATGGACGGTGGTTTCCACCCGGTGGACTCCTCAGCTATTGCTTACGAACTGGCTGCCAGAGCCGGTTATCGCCAGACTATGCCTAAGGCCGGTCCGCAGTTAATGGAACCCATTATGAAAGTGGACGTGTACACGCCCGAAGATCATGTGGGTGACGTTATCGGTGATTTGAACCGTCGTCGTGGCATGATCAGGGCTCAGGAAGCGAATGTAACCGGCGTACGCATCAAGGCGGAAGCGCCCTTGAGTGAAATGTTTGGTTATATTGGTGATTTGCGTACCATGACTTCCGGTCGAGGTCAGTTCTCCATGGAATTTTCCCACTATATGGCCTGCCCCAAGAACGTGGCGGAAGAGGTCATTAAGGAAACCCGGGAGCGTAACGCCAAGAAATAGCGCGAGGTTTACGCGCACATTAAAAACCGGGTTAGCGGTGTTAACCCGGTTTTTTTATGCGCTTCTGTTTATCCCTCACCGCCGATTCACCAACGGGCAATTTTCTCCAATCAATTTCGGTCGAAAACCAGCTCTAACGGGAATATAGCCGATTGGTTCAGGGCAGTGTAATAAAATTATCGACGATGGCCTCTGTTCGTAGCGGGGTATGGGAGCGATTTTTTTCATATTCCAGGCTCTGTATCAGCCACTGTTCATTTTCATAGACAAAGTGAACCGTGACATCCCACAAGTCCACAAGGCCTCGGGGGTCCGGTTTGGTATTGAGGATGGCCAATAATTTCAGCACTGGACCTTGTTGTGTGCAGGTGACCCGCTGCCGGTACACAATGACAATGTCTTTGCCTATGTTGAGATTATCCCAATATTGGTTGAGGTAACGTTGCTTGTCACCTTTATTTAATCGCTGGTCTAATTTTTCGGTGTAATAACGGCTAAGGTCTTTGCTGAAAAAAGAGCTGATCTGTTCGAAACGATCCGCCGTATTGAGACTTTCACGGTAACTTTTAAATTGTTGGTACAAGGCTGGTGTGGTATCGCAGCGGGCGTGAGTCAGGGGTGGGAGACAAAACAGTGCAGCGTAGATAAGTGTCCAGTAAGGCAACGCCATGGGTTTGGGCCGTATGCTCAAGTTGCGGACCTTTTAGAATGGGGCTGGAGCCCTCTTTATGTGGTTACCCGCGCGTTCGCAGCGAGTCACCGTCAGGCGGTATGTCGTATAAGCTCTGATGCGTCGCTTAATTCATTCACCGTATTATATAGAAAAATCGCGTAGTGAACAGTGTTCATAATGAGTTTTTTCGGGTGTATATGAATCACTTTGTCCGGTAGTTTAATGCTGTAATTGCGATTTTCCCGGTAGTGTTTTTTGTTAATGATTAAATAGGGTTGGTGACACATGGCGGATCCCCGCGGCATCAGGATACCGCTGTACAGATCATCATTACCCGGTTTGTTTCTGTCCAAGTGATAACCGATTGGTGTGGCATGCTCAGACAAATACTCAATGTGGATGGATATATGCTGGTCGGCTAACAGTTCAGCCTTGTGGATCAAGGCAACCGTTTTAACCGTCAGTTTGGCTTCGCTTTGGGTTCGGCAGACAACAGCGACACAATCGCCCAAGGAGATGGGTTCATCGTCCAAACCGGTTTTTCTAATGAGTTCGCAACCGTGTGCGGTCACCTTGTTGACGGTCCACTGTTGCAGCTTTTCTCCGGCACTAACCGGTAAATGAGCCAATTCACTAATGAGTAAGCTTTGAATGGAAACCAGCCCGGTGGCAATGCGAACGCTTTGACCCACTTGTATGGGTTGGGATTCGGATTGCTGTACGGTTATTGCTGAATGGCGATTTTGTTCCAGTTGGGATAATAACTGTGGAAACAGCTGCAGTTCTGTTTCGATCATGAAGTTGTCATCGCCCTGGTTACTGTCAAGCCAATTCTGCAGTTCTTTTACGCAATCGTCTAAGACCAGATAGCGTGTGGACTCACTTTGGTCCGGTGCGGCGCAGGGTTTGACACAGCGGTCCTCATCCAAATGGAAACTGTAGTTATAATTGGCGTCTTTGACGAAGTCTCTCGTATACCGACAGGAAAGGCAAAAAGGCTGCAGGGAAAAAAACAGTGTTTGGATCTGTAAGGAATCCAGGGAATCCGGGTCGATCAGATCCATTAGCTGGATTAGGGCGTGAAACGAGGCTGCGGTCGGCGTTTTTGCATAACCTTTTACTGCGCGTATGGGCAGCGTATGGGCATCAAATTTTTCGGCATACGCCAGCAATTGGTTGATTTCCAGCAAGGCTTTTACCGGAGGGTTGGTGTGACAGCGCTTGGAAAACATGAGGCTGTGGCAGATGAGCTCCATGGAGCGGAATATACTGGTGAGGACATAGGTTTCTTTTTTCGGGTTGATGCCGTTTTCATGGGCGCTTTTAACAATTATCTTATAGCCGTGCCCCAGCTTCACATACAACCACATGATTTGTTTGGCCAAACTCATTCGTTCCATGGGAGTGACTTTTAATTGTTTTAGGCGCATTTCATCATAAGTTTGCAGAATAGCGTCGTAGGCTTCGTGATAGATCTCCAGCAGTGCGAAGCGATCGCGATCATTTAGCAGGAGCTCATTGAGGCCGCAAATGGCTTTGTCCAGCGCCGTCACTGTGGCGGCTATATTGGTGGTGGGCAGCTGTGAAATCCACAGCTTAATGTCCTTGCCGTTCAATATAACTTCCGAGTTTTGGGAAAGCCGTTGTTCTGGAGTTGTGAGTAGAATTGCCATTGCGGATGTTACACCTAAGCTGTAAATGTCACAGATAAGTTAAAAATCGTCCGCTGGGAATTTAACTTGAGAGCTGCATCACAAATTTGTTATGTCGATAAGCTTATGTTCAATAATGAAATGTATAGAAAATAACCAATTATGGGCATTGATTTTCCCGATTTAATTCCTTAGGCTCCAGCAACATAAGCTATAAAAAAGAACGGCACTGTGGACTATCGCAAATTGAAAATTCGGGGGTTGATGTTGTTGTTGGGTTTGTTTCTGGCAACCCAATACCTGCTGTTGTCCGTTTCCACCCACCATTTAGTCATGGGTAAATCCCTCAATTGCCAAATTTGCCTGGCCGTTGAGCACTGGGGCGATGCCTTGGTTCCACCCGCTTTACCTTCAGCCGCCGCTGCCTTGCAATGGCCTTTGGTACAAATTCAAATCTGCTCACGATCCATCTTTTCCCAACAGGGTTACAGCAGCAGAGCTCCTCCCGACCAGACGGTCTAGTAATCTCTTTTAAATCAATAAAATAGAATAGCATGGTATGTGTAGCCGTGACCCTTGGTCAACGGTTGCCGTTGTGCTTAGTTAAATCAATCTCAAGTAGGGGGTACTACAATGAAAAAAACAATCTTGTGCACAGCGATTTGTGCGGCATTCAGTTCCGGTATGGTGTTTGCTGCCGGTGGCCATGACCATGGTGGTCATGGTAGTGGCGGTATGGCCAAAAACCCGTCTATTTCCGTTGAATTGGAAGGACGTTATGCCAGCCAGGAAGACGCCCATTTTCATTTAGACGGATTTCAGGACGCGGGCGGTGAAGGGACCTTTGCCAATGGTTTTAGTACCGGCCACAGTGCTATTAACTTTGTTGGCAAAATGTCGCCCAATTTATCCGGTATGTTGCATATGGGTATCTCAGGCGGCGGCCATGAAGGTGGCGGCGTTCATGTGGAAGAAGCCTATGTGGATTCCAAAGCCCTGGGCAACGGTATCAATGTGCGCATGGGTCAATTTTATTCCGGAATCGGGATATTGAATTCCATGCACGGTCACATGCAGGACTTCGCTACTGCACCATTGGTATATCTGGGCCTGTTCGGTGGCCATTTGGAGGACACCGGTGTTCAAGCGACCTGGAGCCAGAACGTGGGTGTGAACGTGAAATTGGGTGTGGAAGCCACGACCGGTACGGGTTTTCCCGGCGGTACCAATGCTGACGAAACCAACACCGAAGGTTTGGCCGTATTTGCTAAAGTGGGTGGTAAAGTAGGTGCCAACGGTTCCTGGTCAGCCGGTGTGTCTATGTACTCTTCTGCGTTTGATGAACGTCACGGAGACGGCCACAGTGATGATGGATCCAGTTTGCATATTGAAAACGGTGAAACCGATGTCACCGGTTTTGATCTTGCCTACACTATGGCCCCTAATGGAATGGGCAAAACCGGAGAAATCAGCCTGAGATTCGAGTATTTTATCCGCGATGAGAATGGCGGATTACATTACGATGCTGATGGCGGTGGGGTCAATATGGTTATGGCCGACTATGATGGTGAACAAACCGGCTACTATCTGGATGCCATATACTCTTTCATGCCGAGTTGGCGTGTAGGTTTGCGTTGGGAAAGTCTGGAGGCGGACAATACACTAAGCAATGTAGTGGAAATGGGGACTGCGGTTGAGGACGACACCGGTATGCATGCCCATGAACCCTCCGAACGAATGACCTTGATGGTAGACGTGGATTCCTCACCCAGCAGCAAGGTGCGCTTGCAGTACATGTCGGATGAATCCGGCCACATGGGCGAAGACCGCATCTATATGCAGTACTTGGTCAGCTTAAGCGGTTCTTGATTCTCGATTATTCCCTCGAGATAAGTGAGCAAAGCCCGTGGCAACGGATGTTGTCACGGGTTTTGTTTTTTATGCGGTTTTCATTGAGAAATACCTGAGAACCCGGATATTGCTGAACTATTGAATCACGCTTGGACAGACATTGTAAATCCGGCAGCCCAAATTGAATTTCTCACGCACCTCTTCCGCGAGTAAAGCCCGGTTGTAAACCGCCACGCGGTTGATGTCGCCGTTCCAGCGGCGGTCTACGATTACGTTATTGGGATTGTTGACCTCGTTTGCCAGCATGAACTCAAAATCAAGGTTCCAGTGACCTGCAAATCGACCCGAAAAAATATCAGTTCTGCCTTTGATGAGTTCGCCGTTGATATAAAAGTTGGTGATTTCCGGTCGGGCATTGCCGTCATAACTAAAGACCACATGGGTCAAGTTCAGAGTGGCGGTGCCGGGAAGGCTCCATTCCGGTTTACCGTTGGCATCGTTGTCGCTGGTTTTAAGTCGTACTATATAGGCGCCGAAGTCTTGGCCCAGGGTAAAGTTTCGGGTGAGAGCTCCCTGTGACAGGGAAACAATACGTGACGGTCCGGTCTGTGTCAGATTCGCAGGCCTGATCCAGGCCTCGATGGTGAGTGCGTTAGTGGCCGCCACTGTACGGCTAATTTTGGTGGCCGGTACTTTGGTTCGTAGAATGGAATCGCCGCTGATGGTAGCGCCGTGATTTGTGGCGGTAACGGTCCCGCTGGGTGTTAAATCCAACGCAGGGTCGAGAGGGCTGCTGTCAAGAAAAACCGTACCGTCCGAACCCGATAAATCATATAGGGCCACCGGTTCGTGATAGAACGGAATATCCTTATCCAGTTCCTCTACGGCAGAATTGCACGACATCAACAAAGCGAATGATAACAATATAAAAAAATGGTAAGGCATACGGGGCTCAACAGAGGGTTGGAAAAGCCCGCATTATACGGCTTACACAGTGTAGATGTTAGTTAAAGCGAAATTTATTATAAGATCGCCTGACCATATAAGAATTAGCAAACATGAGTACGATTACAACAAGTAAACCAGCAAAGCCGTAAAAAGTACGGCCCATAAAGTGACGATGGTGACCAGGCGAGTACGCAGTTTTTTAACGGATTTGTCCAGGGAGAGGTGTAATTTTCGGGTTTGTTTCTCGTAGTCGATACTGATGTTATCTATGCCCAGATCGAACATATTTTGGTGTTGATAGCGAAATACCAGTTTTTCCAGGTATGAGTCATCGGTATCTTCACAATTGAGCCATTTATCAGCCTGCTTTTTCCCCTGATTTACTATACTTTCGATGAGGTAGTAGCGCTTGGCGTACTCTTCTACAGACAAGACTAAGTGCAGGGCAGTACGGGTGTTGAGTTTAAGGGAGTTTTTGATCAAGCTGATGAGTTTGATTTGACCTCTTTGGAAACTGATTTTTGATTGCTTGCGCAGTTGTGCCTCGGCCCCGAAAAAAAACGCGCTCACCGCCAACACAATAAACGAGTTGTCCGCATACAAATGGCAATCCAGGCGACCTAACTGCGTCTGAGCAAATGACGCCAGAATATTAGTCTCCTCACCATTGTTCGAAGAAATGGAGGTGCCAGGTAGTCCCATAGTATCAATGATTTGTGTAGCGATACTGATGCATATCGGCATCCAGGCCTTGGGAGTTAACTTTCTTGGAACACATGACCGTGACCAAGTTATCCGAACGGTTTTATTGATTGTTTAATCAATCACCTGGGTGGTTCAAGCGGGTACAGTGCGCGACTTTGCCCAGCGGCGTAAATCCTGAATTTTTTCGGACATAACCACGGAAAGAGGATGGGTATTTTTCAATTCGTGGATAATGTCTTGGGTTTGCATGGGACTGCGTCGGGTATGCGCGGCATAGGTCGCAGCGACAATGGCTTGTTCAATTTCAGCACCGGAGAATCCCTGAGCATTAGCGGCCAGCATGGCCAGATCGTAACGAGCAGGATCTTGGTTGCGTTTGCGCAAATGAATGGCAAAAATGTCCTGCCGAATTTCCCCTTGGGGTAGATCCACAAAGAATATTTCATCCAGGCGGCCTTTGCGCACCAGTTCCGGAGGTAGGGAGGAGATATCGTTGGCTGTGGCGACGATAAACACAGCTTTGTCGTTTTCCGCCATCCAGGTGAGTAAAGTGCCCAGGACACGTCGGGAAGTACCGCTGTCGTAATCTCCCGAGGCAATACCTTTTTCAATTTCATCCATCCACAAGACACAAGGAGCCATGTGCTCGGCGGTTTTGAGGGATTCCCGAATGTTTTTTTCAGTTTCCCCAAAGTACTTATTATACAAAGCGCCGAAGTCCATTCTGAGCAAGGGTACATTCCAGGTGCCGGCCACCGCTTTGGCGGCCAGGCTTTTGCCTCCCCCCTGAACACCCAGCAGCATGATTCCTTTGGGTACATCCAGCCGGCTCTCACCACGGTTCAAAAAAGCGTGTTTTCGGTTTTTAATCCACTGGATCAGGTTGTTGAATCCGCCCACCTCAGCAAACTCCGTCGTATCATGTTCAAAGGACAGTATTCCCCCCTGACTTAATAATTCGTATTTGGCCTGCATGACAATCGGGAGGTCGGACTGAGTGATGGCGCCGTCATGATAAATGGCATTGCGGATCAGTCGCCGGGCATCGCTGGTGGTGAGTCCCATAAGATTTTGGGTTAGCATGGAAATGGCTTTCGGGTCTGCTTTCAGAGTTTTGGCTTTGGTTTTATAAGCCCATATTTTGGCTTCATCTGAAATCAGTTGACGGATTTTTTTTTCGTCCGGTAGGGATAGGGTAAATCCGGCGCAGAGTCTCTGGATCTCGTCGGGAGTTTCAATGCTGTGACTGAGTAGAACGAGGGTGTTTTTACTCAACGTGGCATCCAGTGCAATTTCTTTGATCAAGCGCACCAGGGTGGGTTCGCTTAAATAGGGGTGAAAATCCAGTAACACCACCACACAGTTGGTGAGCGACTGTTTCACATGCTTAAGCATGGGTTCCGGTTCTTTAGGAGCGTAGTGAATACCGTTTTCGTCGATATAGTTGGTTTGTTTTGTGTCCGCGCCGAAGAGGTTGAGTCCTTCAGTGACGCTCCAGCAATACAGCGTCAAACGTATACTTCCCACGACTTTACCGAGCAGGTTCTTGGCTCTTTTCTCTTCGTGAGTTTCTATGGTGATGATAGGGAAATGGGATTGCAGTAATGCTTTTAAGTCATGTTCATCATTCATTTACAAAGGTTCAACTCCTGGTTTGGTACTGCTGCTCTAAGCGATATCGGTTTGCGCTTGTGTCTTTGTATAGGCATCCCAATATTCCGGCAGAGGATTGCCGTCGGTGATTTCCAGGTATTTTTCCGCGGTTAGGGGGAGTAGGCTGGTTTCAGCCGTACTGACCGGTTTCCCTGAGCTGTCTTTGGCTTCAGTATAAATAATCACCGTTTCCCAATCTTTTCCCGCTTCCAGTACCCTTCCTGACATCAGTAACGGTTGATCAATAAAAGCAGGGCTCAAGTAGCTAACATTGCAGGATTGGGTCATCCAAATGGCTCTATAATGGGGTAACAATGTTTTCGCCGTCCATGTGGCAAGACAGTCCATAGCGGTGAAAATAGCGCCGCTGTGAGTCAGCCCCGGCAAGCCTTCCATGTACTCCCTGGCGTTAAACTCGGCCAGCAAACTCTTCGGGTTTGCCGGGTCTTTGATGATCTCAATTTTAAGGCCATTAATATTGTCATGGCCACACCCGTAACAGGTGTTGTGGGGGAACAAAGATTTGTTCAAAATTTCATTGGCCATGGATAGTTCCGTTAACAGGTTGTGCCCAGCTTGGCGTTCTTAAGACTATAGTATAGATTTTCGAATTTGACTCAGTGAGCCAGGACAGGAAGTATTTTAGACTCCAGCTCCGTGGGTTTCAGTACAGTGAGCGAGTGTTTTTCCCGGCTGATAATGCCGTCTTTACACCAATGCTGCAATTGGGCCTTGGCCACTGCAGTAGGTATTTCCGCAATTTGGGCCAGTTCCACGTCACCAAAGGGAATGTCCACTCGCAAACCGAACCGGGTTTGTTGGCCATATGCGCGGGCGATGTTGCTCAAAGTGACGGCCAATCTTTGTTCAATTTTGCCGGCCATGGTGTCCTGCAGCAGATCGCTGCCGGCGCGTAGGCGCTTGGACAATGTGCCCAAAAGTTGAATCGCCACTTGAGGATGGCGCATTAAGTAGGAAATAAAGTCTTCCTTGTGGATCACCAAAAAATGACAGGATTCACGGGTGGTCACCGTGGCGCTACGGATTTGGGTGTCAAATAAGGCGATTTCCCCAAATGCATCGCCGGCCGCCAGCTTACCCACAATGATCTGTTCATTGTCCGCCAGCGTCAGGCTCACGTCGACCGAGCCCGAGGTGATAATAAACATATCCGAACCGGGGTCGCCTTGGGCGACCACCACTTTGTGAGCTGCCAATTTCCGTTCTGAGGTCTGTTGCAGTAACTCATCCAAAGCCGATTCGCTGAGCGACCCAAACAGCGGGATGGCTCCGAGGAACATTCGCTTATCAAGCAACGGGGGATTGCTCATATTTTGCACCATTTTGTACCGGAGGCTAATACAAGTTTAGTCCTCTTTGAGCGGTTTTACCGTCAAACCGGGGCAATGGTGTATACGTAGCAACGGTTGTTTTCTATGCCGGGTTTTCATCATTGGCTACCCGGGTCAGTTCGACCAGTTGCCACTTGTGCAGCATTTTTCGGGTAAAGTTGGTGACGTGCTCATAGAGCAATTCACTGTCGTGCAGACTGTTTTGCAGTCCGGAGAGAAATTCGCAGCAATCTTCTTCGCTCAGTTTGTTTTCAATGTCACCCAGTTGATCAAACAGTTGGGTGGCTTGAGCCAGGTCCCAGTTTTGTTCGAAGGCAACAAAACGAAATCCGTCTGTGGCCAGATTCATGGCAATATCGTCCTTGCTGATACCGTGGTGTCCAAATTGGTAATGAGTTCGTGTCATGCCCTGTACCTCTTGTGTTGAGCTGTGCAAATTGTGCATTGCGAGATTATCATTATTATTGGCGAGGTTCTTAACCCCTTGCCCGGCATTGGCCTGGCGTTTAGTGCTGTATTATTTGTAACACGGTGACGGGGGAAAAATAAGGTAAATATTACCAAATGAGTTTCAGCGACGAAGCTTATCCAATCGCAAACGGTGGCGCTCGTCGAATAAGTGGCGACTGGCGATACTGACCGCGCACAAGGTTCCAAAACCCGTGCCGGCTGTGATGAGAAACAAAATCAGTATTTGATATTTGACAGCTTCCACCGGCGGGCTTCCCGCCAGGATTTGTCCGGTCATCATGCCGGGGAGACTGACCAGTCCGGCGGTGGCCATGGCGTTGATGGTGGGCATCAGGCCGGCGCGTAAACTGTCAGACTTAATGTGATGGATGGCCGTTTGGCTGTTTTGGCCCAGCATGAGTCGTTGTTCGATGATGTTTTTTTGGCGATAAGCATCACTGCTTAAGCGGTCCAGGCTTAGGGCAATTCCCGTCATGGTGTTGCCTAAGAGCATGCCCAGCAAGGGTATGGCGTACTGGGGTGAGTACCAGGGTTGATTTTCGATGATCACTGTCAGTGCCAGTAAGGTAACAGTAAAAGAGGAGATGAACATAGAGCCACTACTGAGCCCGTAGCCCCACCAGCCTTTGAAGGGGTATTTTTGACGTGCCAGGACTTCCCTGCTGGCGGCAGCCAGCATGACGCAGGCGATCAGGGTTAACAACCAAATATTGGGTGTTTCAAACAGTACCTTAAGTATCAGGCCAACCAATAAGAGCTGTACCAGGGTGCGTAAGGAGGCGACGATGAGTTGCCCGGTCAGGCCCAGGCGGTAATGCCAACTCAATGTTGCCAATAAGGCGATTAAAGCGGCGGCTATCAACAAGTCGTAGAAGGAAAGGTGGATCATAGCGTTTGCGGCAACAAGTGTCGTTGCTGGAATACGAAGCATTGTTGGGCGACCCGGCTCGCCTGTTCCGCGTCATGACTGACCCAGACGGCGACTGCTTGGCGCTGCTTCAGGTAAGACAATACCAGGGTCTCCATTTGTTGCGTGTTACTTTGGTCCAGATTAGCGCTAGGTTCGTCCAGTAACAAGACTTCCGGCTCATGGGCTAATAGTCGCACCAAAGCCAGTCGTTGTTGCTCGCCGCTGGAGAGGCGCTCAATGTTCCAACTAAGCACATCGCTGCTGAATCCCAGAGCTTCCAAGTGGGGCAGATGTTTTCTCTCCAAATGTTCCCCCACGGTGTCGTACCACCATACGGGGGTGGCGGGCATCAAGCCTACTTTGCAGCGCCATTGTGGAGCCGTTAGAGATAAGTGTTCCGCACCATTGAGGTATATACGACCTTGGTGCGGGTCCAGGTCAGCCAGGCAACGCAGCAAGAGTGATTTGCCGGACCCTGAGGCCCCTCGAATACTCATGCACTGTCCAGCGACTAGAGAAAACCCAATGGGCCCCCATTGTAAGAAGTGCAAGTCTTCAACAGTAAATGTGCTCAATACTTTTCGTGCTCAGACCGCGTTTAAAGATAATAGTAGCTAAAGAAGTCGAAAACTGAATCATAGTATAATGTCCGCTGCCTTGATAGCTTGGGTTTTTATTTGCGTTTATAGCCGGTCTTTGATTACATAGTCTGATGTTTCAGTTTTCCACATTACCCCCTTTATCGTTGTACATACATTTTCCCTGGTGTGTGCAAAAGTGTCCCTATTGTGACTTTAATTCCCATGCGCTGGGCGACGGTGTTCCTGAACAGGCCTATGTAGAGGCTTTGTTGCGGGATCTGGATCAGGATTTACCGCTGGTTTGGGGTCGCAAAGTAAACAGTATCTTTATGGGAGGCGGTACCCCCAGTTTGTTTTCAGCGCAGGCTCTGGAAGCATTGCTATCGGGTATCAGGGCCCGGGTGGCTTTACACAGTAATTTGGAAGTCACCTTGGAGGCCAATCCGGGTACGGTGGAGCAGGAGCGCTTTTCCGCCTATCGTGCCATAGGAATAAATCGCCTTTCCATTGGTGTGCAGAGTCTTAGCGATACTCATTTACAGAGCCTGGGTCGCATCCATAATAGTGCTGAAGCACGGCGTGCCGTGGAAGCGGCAGGCCGGGCCGGATTTGAAAATCTGAATTTGGATTTGATGTACGGCTTACCGCAGCAATCGGTGCAGCAGGCATTACAGGATTTGCAATACGCAATCGATTTGGCCCCGACACATCTGTCCTGGTATCAGCTGACCTTGGAACCCAATACCCGATTTTATCATGATCCGCCATCTTTACCTGGGGATGATGTGCTGTGGCAAATGCAAGAGTCCGGTGTGGCTTTATTACAGCACAACAATTTCGAGCAATACGAAGTATCTGCCTATGCGAGGGAAGGAAAGCTGTGTCGCCATAATCTCAATTATTGGACCTTTGGTGATTACTTGGGAATCGGTGCGGGCGCCCACGCCAAAATCAGTATGGGTGCTGCACAGAGCATTAAACGCTTATCCAAATCTCGCGCACCAAAGCAGTATATGGATAATGCCGGCACCCCCGAGTGTGTCACGCAAAGACAACTGGCTTCGGAAGATGTGGTGTTGGAGTTTATGATGAATGCATTACGTTTACGGCAAGGGTTTTCCATAGAGACATTCACGGCACATACGGGCCTGGATTTTTCCCTATGTGAAGCGGTATTGTCCCAAGCGCAGAGCAGGGGCTTAATTGAAACCAAGGAGCAACACATACGCACCACAGAAACCGGGCAACGTTTTCTCAACGACCTGCTGCAAATGTTCATGCCTTAAATTGCAGGCGTTTAAGTTTTTGTAGATACCATCTTACTCACATCGTTACAAGCCCCAAAACAACTGAGCATCGTTGTATTTTTGGGTAAGCCAACTAGAATGGGGCCATGGGTGTCCCCCAACCGCGGAACGCCGTGAATACGTCCATGTAGGTTCGGCAGTCATTACAATCCCACAATTTAACGTCGTCCCTCGACCACCAATTCCCGACATGGTCTACCTCCTGCATCCATGCAGTCGTTCAGGACTTGAGTTTTATTTCGTCCATACTCCGGTGGCTTCAGCCGCCGGGATGGATGAAAAAAGGATTCAGCCCTGAAGGGGCTGGGTAAAAGAAAGAGTTTTGTAGGGCAGTCTTTTCATGCCCACGCGGACGAAACTGTTTCGCATTGCCATCACTTTTCTAACAACGGTTCATGCTGCGAGATGGGCCTGTCGGATTACGTTGCACTAATCCAACCTACAAACGTGCCAGTAGTCGTATCTGTAGGGTGGAGGTTTTTTTGAGAAAGAGTTGTGTCACGCGGCGAACCGTTGTTTCCACTTCTGCAGGCGATCAACAACTGCAATTGACAATAAAGTTAAATCCATTGAAATGCTAATAAATTCCTGCTAATTATAGGTTGGGATTGTGACGGACTTTGGATAAATGCCGTTCAGCCCGGTTTAACCTTGCCGGTTCGACCCACGGGGTTGAGCAGTTTTAATCATATAACACAGTTGGCATTTTATGCGAAAAATTAGAACTTTCAGCTATTTCTTAATAATATCCGTTTTGTTTTTATCCCTGGCATTTGTGTTGTTCAACACGTTTCGTATTTTTCAGTTTTCCCAGGAATCGGCGAACGAATCGGCGGACGCCGCGATTGTGCTTGGCGGAGCAGTGCTCCAGGATCAACCCTCCGTGGAATACGAGCAGAGAATTAAACATAGCATCAGCCTGTATCAAGCCGGTAAAGTAAAACAGTTGATTTTTACCGGAAAACCCGGAGACGATAGTAATTTGGCGGCATCCCAAGTCGCTAAGTTATATGCACTGACCGAAGGGGTGCCCAGCGAAGCCGTGTTAGGCGATGAGTCCAGTGCGGCTGTGGGGGAATCCCTTAAAAACGCCAGAAAAATAATGGATCAGCACGGTATGGGCTCTGCACTGGTAGTCGGCGATGCCATACAAATGAAGCGAATTATTGTGATGGCTAAAGACTTGGGGATTCAGGCTTATTCCTCGCCCACGCCCAACAGTCGACGCTCACCATTAATGAGCCAATCCAAGGCCTTGGCAGCGGAGACGGTCGGTTTGATTAATTACTACCTGCAGCAGTTGGAAACCTCGGGGTACAAATCCTTGGGTGGGAAAGATGGGAAAACTCAGGCATCGGGTGGCTGAGGGATAAAGAGCTATCAGGAGCGGCGCATGAAGTGAGTGGTGCCGGAAAGAGGATTCGAACCTCCGACCTGCGCATTACGAATGCGTTGCTCTACCGACTGAGCTATTCCGGCATTTTCTTGTGCAAACGGAAGCCTCCGCCGCCAAAACTTGAGAGCGCGAGTATAAGAGATCAAGCGTGATGAAACAACCGTTTCCGGTTTGCAGCTGCTCACTGCAAATGGACGGTTTCACGCTTTGTTGAGTTCACACCCTAAGTGGGAAACAGCTGGAAAGCCCAAGCTGAAACTCAAACCAACAATCAGGCTATTTCAGTCTCTGATTCCCGGCTGATGCGAACAATCACATCCACACCATGAATAGTTGCTTCATTAGGTGGATTGGGTAAACCTTTTATTTCCAATTCATCCGAGATGTCCAGCAAGGTTCCATTGGTGACATCATAAAAATGGTGATGGGGCCGGGTATTGGAGTCATAAAACACTTTGGTCGCGTCGACGATGACTTCGCGAATCAAACCTTTGCGGGCAAATAAACCCAGTGTATTGTACACGGTCGCCTTGGAAACGATATTTTGGTCCGCATTCACTTTTTCCAGGACCAAGTCAGCGGACATGTGCTGGGCTTTGGTTAGGAGTACCAAGCCGATTTCCACACGCTGATGGGTTGGAGTGATGCCATGGTCGTTGAGCAGTTTTACAACATGGCGTTTATGGTTCGTTGTGTTGGGTGCTTCTTGCAACATGGTTCCTACTATTATCCTTTTTAATGGGCCTATAAAAATACAACGGGTGAATGTTAGAACAATGGTGTAATTTAATCAACAATAGGGCTTCGGGTCCAGAATTGTTTGTTGTTTAAGCATTAAGTTGGTTAATAATTGAGCAGATGCGGGTGCTGTCACGACTCCATTTCGGAAATGACCGGCGTTGATGAACAAACCCTTTAGTGTAGGGTGTTCACAAATCCGGGGGATATTGTCCGGCGTACCGGGGCGCAAGCCCGCCCAATGATGTTCTACAGGAAAATCCTGTAGCGCTGGAATCAAATGATGCGCAAAATCGAGTAAGTTGTCTTGAGCTGTGTCCGTGGTGGATTTATTAAATCCCACGTGCTCCAGAGTGCTGCCGATTAATACCCGGCCGTCCAAACGGGGTATGAGATATTTATCGGCAAATAACACAATGCGTTGGACCAATCCCGGTTCGGTTTTCAGTAATACCATCTGTCCCTTCACCGGAGTGATTTGCAGATGATCTTCTTGTTCCGGCCAAAACCGACTGCTCCAGGCGCCGCAGGTGACGGCGACTGCGGCGGCACGAAAATCCGCTTGTTCGGTTTTGACACCGCACACAGCCTGGTTTTCCACTATTAAATCCGTGACCTCGGAGTTTTCCTGGATTTGTACCCCGTGGCGAATCAAGTGTTCACGCAACGCGGCCACAAAGCGGGGATTGCGTACTTGGCCCACTTGGGGCATCCACAGGGCTTGGTTTGGGATTGGGCCCAGTTTGGGTTCCAGGTGCCGGATCTGGTCAGAATCAATTAATGACAGCTCAGCGTGTGTTTGTTGAGCCCAGTTCATGGCTTGGTCGATCTGGGGTTCACTCAGCACCAGCATACCGCTTCGATGCAGTTCCGGGTCTAAACCCGTTGATTGATATAGGGTATTAACCAGTTCCGGATAGACTTGTTGGCTCCACTGTACCAATTCGGTTACAGCTTCCGGGTAACGCCAGGGATACAGTGGGGACAATATGCCGCCGCCGGCCCAGGAGGATTCTTTACCCACAATGGCACGTTCCAACAGACAAACGCTGGCGCCGGCCTGATTGAGGTAATAGGCGGTTAGCAAGCCGTTGATGCCACCGCCGATAACGATATGGTCAAACATTGTTCACTGTAATTGCTGCCAGCCCTTTAAAGTCTCTGGGTTTATGAGTTCGTTTTCCCAATTTCCATGCTCGCAAGTGGATTTTGCGTCAGGTTCTCAAATCCTTCCTGATGGCATTTGGCACCTGCCAATTGGTTGGCAAACGCCAAGCTTTGTTTCAGGTTCCCACCCGCCAATATAGCGTGAATCAGGCCCGCGTTAAAGGTATCCCCGGCACCAATACTGTCCACAACTCGGTCCAGTTCCAGGGCCGGGCAAAAAATAGGTGCTTCTCCGCTTTTTTGGGCGAAGGCGCCGCGTTCGCCCCAGGTCACGCTGCAAATCTGTGTGTGACCGGCCTGGTTCAACGCAGGCCATTGCGCTAAAAAAGTCTCGGGGGAATCAAATCCATGGGCCTGCACGAACTGTCTGGAGCACATGAGTACATGGGCATAGGGTACCAGAGTTTCTATGTCGTCCCTGGCTTTCTCTAATTCTAGGGAAATCCTTAAATGGGGTTGTCGCCTGGCGTGTTGCAACATCAGTCGGGTCTGTTCCACATGGCGCCCTTCGAAGTGTAGCCAGTCAATGTTGTCCAGGTCATGGGAGCGGAAGTCAGCAAAACTGTATTCATCCAGGTCACGGTAGTGGACAATGGTGCGTGAACCGTTGTGTCGGTTCAATGTAATGTATGAGGTGGGGGCGTGCCCATTGCTCACTCGACGGCAGCGATGGCTGTCTATACGATAACGCTTTAAGTCCTCTGCAATAGGGGTGCTGCTGGCGTTTTCCGCCAGACATCCGGCCCATTCACAGGGATGTCCCAGCTGGCTCAATACACACAATGTGTTGGTGGCATTGCCGCCGCGACGTAGGGTTTGAGACAGGGCTCGCACTTCGCTGTCCTCCTCCGGGAACCCGTCGGTGCTATTGATGATGTCCACTGCGGCGATGCCCACCGCCAGGATCGTGCCGGGATGTGAACGAGTCATGATACCGATTATTGCTGGTTTTGCTCGGGTTTGCGTTTCATGGCGGATAGGGGCAGATAGAGACTGAAATAATCCAGTATCAGCCAAATTACCAACAGTACCACAATGTACCAGGCATTTTTACTTTCATAGGCTACCACGCCAAACAAAAGTACGTCCCAAACATACAGCATGGTATAAAACACCAGCAGGTATGGGAAGCTGCAGGAAGTGCCGCCGCATTTTGGGCAGCTGATCAGGGCCCATTTGGCCGCCTTGTATTTGTCCCACCAGGAAAGTGTGGGTTCTTTGCAATGAGGGCAAGGGAGTAACATGAAATTCTTTATCGTTTTAGTAGATTTTTTTAAGTTTTACGGGGTGTTATGTTACAGGAACCGGCCCCCCTGTGGCTATGGTTTGTTTTTGCCTGTTACAATAGCTGCCGAAACCCGGTTGATTGGGTAGGATGTTGTGTTTGAGACCCGCTTGCCGTGGTTGGCGTAACGGGTGATTTTCGGTAACTTTTTAAGCATAAAGACATTTTGGCGTATTAAGGTATGACATTGGTTCAACGTTTTTCAATTCAATCGCTCGTGGCAGCAGCCCTGCTTTTTCTGTTGTCAGCATGTGATAACAATACACCACTGATGGTGCAAGTTATTGATGGTGAACTACCGGAGGTCAAGCGACTGTTGGAGCAGGGGGCGGATGTGAATGCCCGTAACAGCTATCAATGGACAGCGTTGTCTCACGCCGCACGCAAGGGTAATGCGGAGATCTGCCGGCTATTGGTAGATCATGGCGCGCAGGTGGATGTTCAGGATGCCTCCGGCTGGAGTCCATTGATGCGGGCTGCGGCCAAGGGGCATGAGGCCGTGTTGGATGTGCTGCTCAAAGCCAATGCCAATACCGAGTTACGGGACAAGAGTGGCTGGACGGCCTTGCTGTGGGCGGTGAATCAGGAGCAGGTGGTGGCAGTGCAGCGATTGTTGGCGGCCGGAGTGGATGTTAACGTAAAAGCCAACGATGGTCGTTCCCCCGTCATGGTGGCACAGGCCGAGGGCTACGCTGAAATTGTACGTCTGCTCAGGGAAGCAGGGGCAAAATACTAAGGACTTTTTGGTTCAGAGCATGGGGCGCGATGAAGAGTAAAATAGCGGTGATTTTGTGTTTGGCGGCAGCTGCGGTGTTGGCGGCCTGTACGACGTATGTTTCCGGAACCCGCAGTGCCAATTATGTGGTTGATAGCGGAGTGGGTGGGGGCAAGCGCTGGGACGATAACCGGGAATTTGCAGCACGGGTAAAGACAGAGAAGCTGGCGGAAGATGGTATTCATGACCCTGCCAATGACGCGATTCATGTGTTGCAGGAGCCCTCAGATGCGTTGGCGGCGTTTCCGCAGGATCGCCGTGGTGGTGTGAACTGGGTTCGAGCACTGGATTTAGGCATTATTACGCCTAGAGCGGATTTATCCGGCAAGGATGAAATGCTCACCATGGACATGGATATATTATTCAAAGATACCGGGAAAATGCCTTGGGTGAGGTTCCCTCATTTGGCTCATACCAAATGGTTGGCATGCGAGAATTGCCATCCCAAAATTTTTATTCCGCAAAAAGGGGCCAACAATCCTTCTATGGATGGTATTTTGGCGGGTGAGCATTGTGGTCGTTGTCATGACAAAGTAGCGTTTGCGTTGTGGATTTGTGAGCGTTGCCACAGCGTACCGCATGAAAACTCACCGAAAAAATGGTGGCGCTGAACCGGTGAAATGGGCGTCGGTTTGGTAATGAATTAAGGGGTGTTGCAGCGGGGGTATGCAACATGAAGTGCAATCTAGAATAAGAAGTAACGGATTATGACGTATCTACTATTAAAACGAAAAACGCTTGTTCGGGTGTTAACCGTAATGCTACCGGTGTTGGTTCTGGTTGCTTCAATGCAGCAATACAGTGATGCCGCTGCTGCTGAGAGCGGAGCGACTAACGGAAAATCTTCAAAAGTAAGCAGTCAAGAAGCTCAGGCTATTCTGGAAAAAGCCTTAAGGGATTTCGAGCAAAGCCAAAAGAAGACTCTTCCAAAGCCGGAAAAAGAGCCCTTGAAAAAGCTTAGCATACCCAAGGTGGGTGCCAGTGAATCACCGCGTAATGACGGTATTCATGATCACTACAATAATGCCCTCGTCACTTTACAGGATCCGACTCGGGCCATGGCCAATTTTCCACGAGACCGTCGTCACCAGGTGGATTGGGTTGCGGCTCTGGAAATGGGCTTGATAGAACCGCGTGCTGATCTGAAAGGTGAAAGAAATATGCTCACCATGGATATGGACATCATCATGAAAAACACCCAATACATGCCCTGGGTAAAGTTTCCGCACCGTCAGCACACGGAGTGGCTGGCTTGTGAGAACTGTCATCCGGCGATTTTTCTACCTCGTGAGCATGCCAATTCGATCAGTATGAACAAGGTACTGCGAGGAAAGTTTTGTGGGGTGTGTCATGACAAAGTGGCATTTGCCATTTTTATCTGTGAGCGTTGTCATAGTGTGCCCCATGAAGGTTCAGGTCCCAAATGGTGGTAGATGACATCCTGCTCGCATTCTAAACAAAGATTTGTTTGGTGTGGGGCTGAGGGTTTGCCCACGGATAAAAGCCGGTCTATTTTTTATTACCCGCTTTTTTATAGGAAAACTGTTTTTTTAGCAGCGCCGATACCTTTTCGCTGTTTTTATCCTTGGCGATGTCCATGGCGCTGTATCCGTCTGCATCTCGCAAGGCCGGGTCTGCGCCATTTTCCAGCAAGATTTGAGCGGTCTGCTCTTTATCAAAAGCGGCGGTGGCCATTAAGGCGGTGCGATCTTTGATGCCCCTGGCGTTGGGGTCCACGCCGTGTTTCAGCAGGTTTTTTACGATTTCCACATGACCCAATCCGGCGGCCACCAGTAATAATTCTTTGCCGTGCTCTCCCATGTCCTTGGGGGTGTGTTTTAACAAGGCTGCTACTGTGCCGCTGTGACCGAAGAACACCGCGTTACCCAGCGCCGAACCGCCGCTGGAATCGCGTTGCAGGGTGTCAGATCCCAATTCGGCTAAATAGCTTGCTGTTTTTTCCCGACCTGCCGTTGCTGCAACAATCAGAGCGGTGGTGCCGAAACTGTCCGTAGTCTGAAAATTGGCATCGCGACCAATTAAGAGTTTTACGGTGCCCAGGTGGTTATTGGATGCAGCCAGCATTAACGCGGTTTTGCCTTGCGTGGTTTGTTCGTTAACGTTTGCCCCGGCGTCCAGAATGCGACGCACGGCTTTTTCGTCACCGTCGCGTGACGCGTTCATTAGCTCGGTGTAGCGCTCACCGCTGCAAGCGGTGAGCGCTGACATCAGAGCGGATATGATGAAGAACCATTGGAATTTTTGCATAGTATTACGTTGGTTTGCTTAAACTCACAATGTGAATCGGATGTTTATGATAAGCAGTGCGTGTTACTTTTTCATGGAATCAAAAAATTCCGAGTTGGTTTTGGTGTCCTTGAGTTTGTCCAGCAGAAACTCTATGGCACCCAGTTCTTCCATGGGATGGATGAGTTTACGTAATATCCACATCATTTGCAGCTCGTCCGGGTCCGTGATCAATTCTTCTCTGCGGGTGCCGGAGCGGTTAATGTTAATGGCGGGATAGATGCGTTTTTCGGAGATTTTCCGGTCCAGGTGTATTTCCATATTGCCCGTGCCTTTGAACTCTTCGAAGATAACATCGTCCATACGTGAGCCGGTATCCACCAGCGCCGTAGCAATAATTGTCAGGCTGCCACCTTCTTCGATATTTCGTGCCGCACCAAAAAACCGTTTGGGTCTTTGCAGTGCATTGGCGTCCACACCACCGGTCAGTACTTTGCCGGAGCTGGGTACTACGGTGTTGTAAGCGCGTGCCAATCGAGTGATGGAGTCCAATAAAATGACCACATCTTTTTTGTGTTCCACCAGGCGCTTGGCTTTTTCAATGACCATTTCTGCAACCTGAACGTGGCGGCTGGCCGGTTCGTCGAAGGTGCTGGATACAACTTCGCCTCGTACCGAACGAGACATCTCAGTAACCTCTTCCGGGCGTTCGTCGATGAGTAGGACAATTAAATAACATTCAGGATGATTGGTGGTGATGGACTGGGCGATATTTTGCAGCATCATGGTTTTGCCGGACTTGGGGGGTGACACTATCAGTCCCCGCTGACCTTTGCCGACAGGGGCGCATAGATCGATGACCCTGGCGGTCAAGTCTTCTGTGCTGCCATTACCCAGTTCTATTTGTAAGCGCTCATTGGGAAACAAGGGAGTCAGGCTTTCAAAAGGAACCTTGGTCTTGGCGTTTTCCGGCGGTTCGAAATTAATTTCGTTGACTTTTAGCAAGGCAAAATAGCGTTCCCCGTCTTTGGGGGGGCGAATCTTGCCGGCTACCGTATCGCCGGTACGTAAACTGAAACGTCGAATTTGGCTGGGAGAAACGTAAATATCGTCCGGGCCGGCCAGATAGGAGCTGTCAGCAGATCGTAGAAAGCCGAATCCATCTTGTAGAATTTCCAGAACGCCGCCTCCATAAATATCTTCACCGCTTTTGGCGTGGGCTTTTAAGATGGCAAATATAATGTCCTGTTTGCGTGAGCGGGAAGTGCCTTCCACGCCCGTTTCGCGAGCAAGCTCATTCAGTTCTGATGCAGTTTTTTGTTTCAGTTCACTAAGGTTCATACTGTTACGCTTTATATATGGTGGGTTTACTCTTGAGTTAACAAATAGAGATGTTTCAGCCGCAAAGCGGACTGAAATGTCTTAACAACAAATCTTATTATTTAAGTTAAAGGAGGATTGCCGAAGTATTGGCGAAATCTGGTTTATACTCTCTTTATTAGCCGGTAACGCTATCATTTTATAGCGACGGCGTAAAGCTTTTTTACGCCGTCGAATAAAATTCTATATATTACTGTCAATAAATGCGGTTAATTGAGATTTTGAAACAGCGCCTACTTTAGTGGCCTCTACATTGCCTCCTTTAAACAACATTAACGTGGGTATGCCGCGAATTCCGTATTTGGGTGGGGTCGCTGGATTTTCATCGATATTGAGCTTAGCTATTTTAACTTTCTCAGCATACTCTTGAGCGATTTCATCCAAAATGGGTGCAATCATCTTGCAAGGTCCGCACCAATCCGCCCAATAGTCCACGAGTACGGGTCCATCAGAATTTACAACTTCTTCCTCAAAGGTATCATCAGTGAGGTGAACAATGTTTTCGCTCACGCGTTACGCCTCCAATAAATATCTGAAATTAACAGGTTGATCCGGTTCGGCTAACATTCATTTCAGCCCATTCACACAATGATTTCAAGTTAAACTAACTCGATGTAGGTCAATTTGTTTGAAATGTTGATTTGCCATGCCACTCCGACCCGTTTGGTAATGTAGAGCCTAAAAACCTTCCGCTTGACTGTAACATAGTGAATTTAATTGATTCTACCCACTTTTGACTAACAGTGAACGGTTTAATTGTTTCAATGTTGTAACTCTCAAATTGGATCTGGTTATTTATTGTTCATCGATTTGTTTCGGTTTTTACTCGATCCCTTTCGTGACGGTGTTCTCGTTCTTATGTCAGGGCTCAGGCAAAATGCATATATGGGATTGAATAAAACCGTTTTCAAGGGATGATATGTCAGATGTTAGGCGGTTCCTCCGGTAATTTGACTGTTTTCCGTGTCCATATTACACAGTTCCACGCCATCGGCAACAACCACACAGTTTCTTCCCCGGTGTTTTGCCGCATACAGTGCGGCATCTGCACGTGAGACCAGAGATTGGGTTAATGTGTCCACGTCAGTAGGGATGGTTTTGGAGCTGAGCTCGGAAATTCCGATGGAAATGGTCAGTTGTAATGTTTCACTACGGTCTTTGAGCTTGATTTCGTGGTTTTCAATTCGAAAACGGATTCGCTCAGCAATTTCCATTGCCGTGGCGGCCGTGCTGTTGGTCAGGATGGCGGCAAATTCCTCGCCGCCATAGCGACACAAGACATCACTGTTACGCAATTGTTCTCGGATTAACATCGCAATTTCACGTAGGGCCAGATCACCAACCTGATGCCCGTGGACGTCGTTGACTTGTTTAAAATAATCCACATCAAGAAATAAACAGGCAATAGGTTCCAGCGTGCGTAGGCTTCGGGCAATTTCCTCGCCAATGCGCTGATCGAAGAAGCGGCGGTTGTTGATGCCGGTGAGACTGTCGGTTAGGCCAACCCGTTTCAAGCGTTCGTGGTTGGCTGTGTTTTCCAGACAAATGGCGACAATGGTGGATAAACGCTGTAGAAAATCCGTGGCTGACTCTTCGGAGAAGCGCTCTCGTGCGATGCTGCCCAAATTCAGCGACCCCACAATGTCGTAGTAGCGCATTAAGGGCAGCATGGCGATACTGCGCAGTTTGGGGATGTTCTTGGAAAACAGGCCCCGGTGCGCATCCTTGTCGTATTCCAATAGTTTGGGTTGATTCGAGGTGCCAAACATTTCATCAAGAGAATCGCGCTCGCGGATAAATATAAGATTGGTCATCTCCGCAACCCGGGTACCTTCATCTTCCAGCATGCGATGGATTTCATACTGTGGGTCATACAAGGTTAAGGATACGGCGTCCAGGGCGAAGGCGGTTCGGTAGTTGTAAAGTATATTTTGAATCAAAGCAGAAAGAGATCGTGTGCCGATCAGGCGCAGTTCCTGAGCCTGAAAACGCTGCATTTTTTGCTCGTTTTCGCGAGCCTGGTGTAAAAAAGCGGCCAATTGCGCTTTGAGGGCCTGAACTTCGTCTTTGCTGTCAGTCATTGTAAACCTGTCGTCGGTACCATTTTGGCGGGCATGGATTTTGGGGCGACTTGTCGCTTCAGTTCAGTATAGAATATTTTTTTGGGAAGCTCTGATTAATTTCATTATGGTACGGTGGGCTTCGCAGTGGCGATTGTTGCGGTGGGATATCGCAATATTTTGCTTGTGCTCTTTTGGTCGGGGCCAGTCGGGACGCAGTCCCGACGGAGTTTACGCAAGGATCAAGCGGCCAGTTTACGTGCGAAAAGATCCAGTTCGGTACTACCCTGAAATGTTTTCTCTACCACATCCAGTACCTGCGAGTAACTTAAGCCCAGTTTTCTAAGGCTGTGCTGCGGTAGGTCGGTAGCGGCAGCATCGCCCAATCCGTGACGTTTCAGCAGCGCATCCACGATATAGAGTAAGGCCGGATAGTGTTCGTAGTCGCCTTCGTAATTGGGATTGTGGTGCTCCAAAGCACTGACAACAGCGGCTCGGGGCATGTTCCAGTGTTGTAGCAGCTGTGCTCCCAGTTGGGCGTGATTGCTTTGCAGCAATTGATTTTCATGTTCCAGTAAATTTGTGTTTGGGTACAAAGCCAGCGCCTGGCTGAGTTGGTCCAGTTTTTGTGGATACCACTGACCTTGTAGCAAGGTGCCGGCATTGTGCAAAATGCCGCATAAAAAGGCCATACCTGGTTGAATCCGGGTGTGAGGTGCTACGGCGTATGCCAAGCCCTGGGCCAGGGTGGCGCTGTATGTGGCATGGCGCCAATAGGCTTGGCGTCCCAGTGGGCCAAGGGTATTGGGGCGCAGGCTGCGGCAGGCAGCAATACCCAGGGCAATATTGCTTGCCAACTCGTATCCCAAAACCCTGGAAATGGCTTGGCGAACAGAGATTATGGTTTCGCGTACGCCATAAAACCGCGAGTCGGCGTAATGGACAATCTGTTTGGCCAAATGGGGGTCTTTTTCCACCAGCTTGGCCAGTTCTTCGGGGTTGCTGTTCCCTTGATTGAGCAATAGGATTTGGTTTGCGATGGTGGGTAGGGGAGGGAGGCGATTTTGTTCCTCTGTGTCATCGCGGTCTGTGCTATCGCTGTCAGTTTGCATCGGTGCAGCAATAGGATAAAAGGTATTTCCGTACCAGGCATTGTTGTGCAGCCACTGGAAATCATCGGTGGAGATACACAACAGCTCACCTTGATTGCCAGAGACAAAATGAATCTGGTCCAGATGTAGCAGACTGTCATCTACAATACACTCCAGACCATAGGCTTCTCCCAGCGGTGGAATTAAGTGGGGGCTGCAATCAGCAAACAAGGCGGTATAGTCTTCTTGTTTTGCCGGTACCAGTCGCCGTTTCAAGCGACGGTTGATGCTGTCCACTTTAAGCTGGTCTGGTGCGGGAGCCACCGCCATGACTAAACCGCGGTAGTCTTTCAGGATGACGGCTTTAGCAATGTTTTGGGCGCGCAAGCCTTGTGTGCCATTGCGAAACAATTGTGCCGGGTTGCCTTGGAACGGTCTGGATTGGTAACGAATGTCCTGTTTTTCCAGGTAACGTCGTATGGTTATGGAAGTCGACATGCCTTTCCCTCAAGTGTTCAAGTCTCTTCAGTGGGATCAGCCACTGTGAGCCAAATGGGTTCCACAGGGTACTGCTGCCATCACTTCTATTACGCTGCGTGTAAGGATATAAACGCCCCACCCGTTTTTACGGGTAGAACTCTAAGTATAGTGGGTTTGCTTTATTTTTAACCAAAAGAAAGCCAAAGGATTGTAGGAATTGTGTTAAATATACCGATTTTGTGTTGGATTTAATAAAGCCGGCGGATCATGGTTCCACCACATTTTTGAGCTTTTTCTGTTGCATGATTTTTTTGAAGTCTTCCATAGAAAACTTAGGTTTGGTGGGTTTTTTAAGTTTTATATTGAATGTGATGGCGTAATGTTGTAACCGGCCTTGCTGGTTCAGGCTGACAAACTGGTACTGTCCTAAAGGCAGAGAAGCGGGAATGATGGCTTTTGCTGCGCTGGATGTTAGGGAATTTGGCTGTGTGCCGTGCGGACTAAAAAACACCGCAGGTAGCAGGTTGACAGAGTGGATATTGCGTTCGCCTGCAAAAAAGGCTGCGTCCTGATGGATGGCGAAATCCGTAATGCGGCTGGTGGCGGGATAAACGGCGGTAAGCTGGGGGGCTTGTTCCAGATCAAACTGAAATACGCCATGTTCCTGGGTGGCAACATAGAGACTGTCTTTTTGCAGCTGTATTTGCAGGACTTTCCCTTGTAAGGCAATGAACCCCTGTGGTTCAATTCCTTTTTTATCCATGCTCAACAAATGGATACCCCGATCGGTTTCTGCCACGGCCAGTTTATTTTGGTCTATGCTCAAAGCCCCTGCTGTCTGTTCCAGTGTGTGGTCCGCCAGTGGTTGCCCGTCATTGGAATAAAGCAGAATTCGGTTTTTGGTGCTGAGTACCAAACCGGATGGGCCTAAGGCAAAGTCATTGGGCTTTTCGGGAAATACCCGCTTGGCTTGTTTCGGGTTTGCGGTATCCAGCAGCCATAGGCCTTGCTCGTTGTCCAGCGCGGCCAGTTGCCGCTTATGGCCGCAGAGGCGGATAATGTTGTTGACTGTCGCGAACTGAATGGGGCTTTCCCGTTTTATGTGAAACGGGTCGCTGATGTCCACACGTAGGATGTCTTGTGTGCCGGCGGCCAGGTAGGCGGTGGTTTTATCGGTCCACACATCCACGATAGGGGTGTCAAAGTCCACACCTGTTTGCCATATGGGGTTGAGTGGGTTGCGGATATCAAACGCCTGCATTCCACCTTCGGTATTGGCTGTGTACAGATGATTGCCTTGAATGGATAAGCGTTGGATATTTCCGTGGCCGTGATATCGCCCCACTAATTTAGGTGCTAACGGCGTGGAAACATCAATAACTTTGACGCCGCCCCACCAGTCCCATAGATACACGTGATCGCTGTTATGGGCCAGATCCAGGCCCCAAGCGGAGCCGTCCGTGTCCAGATAGGCCGCGATGTGCGCTTGGCTCGGATCGGATATGTCCACAATTTGCAGGCCCGATTCCCAACCGGCGATGTAGGCATAGCGGTCTTTGACACTGATACTGCGTGCATTGCCCGGGATTGACGTATGACCCAGTACTTGAGGAGAGGTAGGATTGCGGATATCTAAAATGTACAGCCCTTTATCGAAAAAGACGACATAGGCTTTATTGTCCCGAATCAGTACATCCTCAGCATAGCCTTTGGGGTTAAACTGGCCAATTTGTACCGGTTTGGCGGCTTGGCTGACATCGAAAATAAGCAGGCCGGAGCTGTCGTCTGCCACATAGGCTATATGGCCGCTTACATCAATTGCCCAGGATTTGCCGGGGGTATCGTAGCTGCCGGAGATCTTTGGATTGAGTTTGTCGCTGACATCAATAATGTGGAAGCCACCCCGATGGTCTGCCAGGTAAATTGAATGCCCAACCATTTTCATGGTGTAAGCCAGGCCGGTGGATAAAATCTCAGATATTTTTTTAGGCTGCTCGGGGTCACTTACATCCAGTATCTGTAGGCCATGATCGTCGTCGCCCACGTAAGCAATATTGTCTTTTACCACGACGCCTTTGGATGATCCCGGTGTGTGGAAATTGGATAAATGCCGGGGTTTGCTTGGATCGCTCATATCGTAAATATGCAAACCGGAAAACCAATCCGCTACATAGGCCAGTTTGTCTTGCACAAATGCACGGCGGCTACCGCCAAGATTAATGCCTTCGTTGGATATTTGTATGGATGCTTTGCGAGAAAAGTCCACTCGTTCGATACCGGATGGGCCGGCAATAAATGCGTCAGATCCCACCAGAGCGACGGCGTCAATTCGATCTTGGGGTTGGTAAAAGCTGCCGGTAATGGGGAGTTCCGGGTTGTCCATGTTCAAGCTGGCCAGACGTTGTTGTTTGTTATTTATCAGTGTCAGTTGTTCCGAATGAAGTACATTGGTGACATGTCCCAGCTTGTTGTGACTTCCAGACCAGCGGATATGGTTGGGTTCTCCGGCATTGAGCACCACCAAGCCGCCGGGACCATTGGCAACCAGGACCAACGGTAATGCCAATTGCAGTTGCCGGCCGGTAAAGTTGCTGGGAAAACGGGATAGGATCTGCGGTTTCGTGGGAGTGTGCAGATCTATAATGTGCAGCAGCGTTTTGTCTCCGGTAAGGTACAGTTTGGAATCGTGCATGCGGATATCGCTGATGGCATATGTCGTTTTGATGCGGCTGCGCCGTTTCATGTTCGACAAATCGATCACGTGTATTTCCTGTCTTTTGCTGACGACGGCAGCATGGTCTTGGCTCAGGGCGATGCTGGAAACATCAGTTTTGATGGGAAAGGTTTTAATGGTTTTTAATGATCTGTCCAGTAGGAGCAGGCCCTTGCCCTTCAAACCCACGGCGGTTTTGTTTCCGAATATCGCTGTCGCGGTAATGTCCTTACCAAAATGACGCTGATGCAGTTTTTTTAATTCCGTATTGAAAATGAGTAAGTCCCGCTTACCGCTGACAGCGGCTATGCGTTCAGCCCCTGAAACTAAACTCGTCACGTTTTTTGGAGTGGCTAAAAACTCTTTTTGAATCGGACCGGCGGGGCGTAGTGCCAGTTGGGAGTCTTTGCTCCATTGTCCCTCTACGGTTATTGAGCCCGGTTTGCTAAAGGCAAGGTCGACGGGGTGTACGCGCTGGATTTGATCTGTGGGGTCGGCAGCTGAGTAAGTGCTGCAACTGAGTAAGGATAGAGTGATGGCGATTCTAAACATCAAAGACTTTGTAGACATCATGTGTGAAACTTTAATGGTAAGAGTTTGGTTTAAGGGTCTTATTTTATTTCCGGATTTTTCAGCAAGTATGGTGATTGGGGGTACAGTCCTTCCGGAAAAGCCGGTTCCAGTGAGCCGGCCTTTGGTGTGATCGGTACGCTTTCGATCTGTTCGATGGGTTCCTTTCTCGCCGGACCACGCGCAGTCACATTAGTGGTTTGTATCAATGTTAGGGCTTGTTCCAGCTCCATGGGTTTGGGGTCATAGAAGATACCTCTGAATTCTTCATCGATGCGTTGTAAATGAATAAAGTAGGTGCGACCGGAGATAAAGGTATAGCGTCTTTTCCGGCTGACTTTTATGGGGATAGCTTTGTTGATAAAGCGGGTTTCTGAGTGAGTGCTGATTTCACCTTGTCCGGGTTTTATTTTTATCAGCGTGTAACTGCCTTCCTCGATGGTCAATAGAGCTTGTTTATTGTATTCCACTTTCAGGGGTTTGTCGGCTACGCCCTTGGGTTTGACCGGCATGGGGCGAATGAAATAAACACTGGCGGTCAGGGTGTCCGGAGTGACTTCGGCAATGGCTGGGTGGGTTTTGTTGATCTCAATGGTGCCACAGGCGCTTACCAAAAGTGTGACAGCTACCCCGAACATTACTCTAAAAATGGCTGCAAAACCTGCCCCATCAACCAATCCGGACCGGTGTGTGGGTTTCGGGTAAAGGGTGTGCGTGTTAGTCATATTCTAAATCCAATGGTTATAGCGGGTGGATGCCATGGCGCGTTTATTGTACTTGGTTTGGACCTGGCCCGTCAGGGGGCCGGGTTGGGATTGGCTCGATGAACTTGTTCAATCTTTTCCAGTACCTCGTCGCTCAGCTTAAGATCAATGCTGGCGATATTAGCTTGCAGTTGCTCCATGTTGGTTGCGCCAATTATATTGCTATAAACAAAACTGCGCGAGTTCACGTAGGCCAGGGCCATTTGCGCCGGGTCCAATCCAGCCTGGTTTGCAATGTTCACATAGTTCGCTACTGCTTGCTCGGTGTTGTTGCTGCTGTAGCGGTCAAAACGATCGAACAGCGTCAGGCGAGCCCCAGGCGGGCGGGCGCCATTGAGGTACTTGCCGCTGAGGACACCAAAACCCAAGGGAGAGTAGGCCAGTAAGCCCACGTCCTCGCGGTGGGCCACTTCGGATAAGCCGATTTCGAAAGTGCGATTCACCAGGCTGTAGGGGTTTTGGATACTGACGGGACGGGGCAATCCCATTTTTTCCGCCAGGGCTGTGAAGGTCATAGTGCCCCAGGGAGTTTCGTTGGATAGGCCGTAGTGGCGAATTTTGCCGCTCTTCACCAGTTCCGCCATCACCGTCAAGGTTTCTTCAATGGGTACGGAGTTGTCATCGGTGCTGTGCTCATAGCCCAGGCGCCCAAAAAAATTGGTCTTTCGATCGGGCCAGTGCAGTTGGTACAGGTCGATGTAATCCGTTTGTAAACGTTGTAGGCTGGCGTTTAATGCCGATTCGATGTTGTCCTTATCAAAGCAATTTTTGCCTTCCCGCAAATAAGGTAACCAGTCGGCGCGTCCCGCTGCCTTGGTAGCAAGAATCAATTGGTCACGATTGTTACGCGCTTTTATCCAGCGGCCCATGAACTGTTCCGTCAGACTGTAGGTTTCCTGTTTGGGTGGTACAGGATACATCTCCGCAGTATCCATGAAGTTGACGCCCTGTTCCACGGCATAGTCCAGTTGTTGTTGCGCTTCGGTTTCTGAATTCTGTTCTCCCCAAGTCATGGTGCCAAGACAGATTGCGCTGATTTTCAGTTCGGTGCGTCCTAATTTTCTGTATTCCATGAAGTTCCTGCGGTATTGGTGTGGTTCGAAAGGCATCCACTATATATGGTCTGCGGCGGATTGCCAAATTGGACGTAAAATTGGCGCTCCGGATTTTCAGTTGTCAGAAAGTCGCCGCAGTTTGCTGCATTTTTCAGGGGGTTTATGAAAATAGCGGCTTAGTGTACATTTAGGCTTCATATAAAAAATAAGAGTAAATTGCTGATGGAAAAAGCGATCAGGGGGGAGGGGGGATTCCTTGCGGCCAAACCCATTCAAAGGAATCCTAAGTTATTTTTAACGGTTGCAATGTGTGTTTTTCTGAGTGCTCTGCTAAGTGCGTGCGGGGAAAAATGGGAGGCAGCACCCAAGCAAGAGGAAAAAGCACAGGCGGACCCGTTGACCATCACAGACGCCTTTGGGGCGGTTACCTTGACGTTTAATGATACAGTGGATTTGTCCAGTTTCAGGCCGGAGAATCTTAGCTTACGATTTCATCGGCTCGATCAAACGGTCCGAGTGGCGAGTTACTCTTATGATGCCAATAAACACCGTCTCTCGGTCGTTCCGTCGCTGCCGTTGTGGCATGGTGAGCAGTATCGATTGTCTGTTCGAGGCTTGCGCTCCCATACCAATGAAAATTTGGATGATGTAGAAAAAATTATCAGAGTGAACAGTCTGCCGCCATTCGCAACGCCTTCGGTACCGCAAGGCCCCTATGCGCGACAACAGTTTCTACACGACCGACGCGCTATTCGCACTCTATATTACACAGGTTCCGGCGCTGATGGTGTTTGGGGTACGGATGATGATGTGCTGCGACAGTATTCGGATACGGTCTACGAAAAAGCGGCTCCGGGCGTGTTCAACAATTCCGGATTGGGAGCGCAAGTGGAGACCGTGTTTGTGTCCGGCATGGGCGTGGATCAACTCTGGTTCAATGATGATGATGTGATTGCGGGATATGTTCGACATCAAAACGAAGCGGTGAACGAAGTCGGGCGCGGGGCTGTTTACTATAATGGCTTTGGCGTTGATGGTCTTTGGTTTAACGCTGATGACAGTGTCTCTTTTTATGAACAAAAACTTTACGATAGCCGGTTTCGCGAACGTCGATCGGCAGATATCATTGCTGCCGGTGAGGATGGGCTTTGGTTCACACAGGATGATATTCCGCAACAGTATACTGAGATTCGACGGCAGCTTAGGGGCGGGGTGGAGTCGCTGGTTCGCATCGAGTTTGTTCGGCCGGGTGCGGACGGTCAGTGGTTTAACCAGGATGACAAGCCGCGGTTGTATACTGTAGAAGAGGCTAACGGCCCGGGATTTAGTTTTCGTGTGGCTTACTATCGCGACCCGGGACCGGATGGTGAGTGGCTGAATGGGGACGATGTGCCCGATAGCTATACCCTGCGACCTTTATCCGGTTCTATTCAAACCGTTCATTATAATCAACCGGGGCGTGATGGTGTTTGGTTCACCGATGATGACATCCCATTAAGTTACACGCAGGAATTCAGCCCCGCTGCCGGGGTGCGAACGGTCAGCTTCAATGCCGCGGGGGCTGACGGTGTGTGGTTTACCCAGGACGATTCACCCTTTTCCTATAGCGTTGTGCGCGATTCTGAAGATGGCTTGATCCACTACAATGGCACATTCAATAGTCCCGGAGCGGATGGGGTATGGTACAACCGGGACGATGGTGCGCTTTACTATTTCTTGCGGGTCATGGATCAAAACGGCCGTGTTTCCCGTGAGAGTCAATTCGGTGCAGATAGTGCCGGACCTGATGCTCTGCATATGACCGAAGATGACATGCCCATAAGTTACTCCAGCGTTAATTGGGAAGTGGACGGTAGTAGTTTGCAGGTTTCTTTTAGTGGTCCCGGTACAGATGGTATTTGGTATAACGATGATGACGCGGTAACGCGTTATGTACGACAGTATACAGAAAATTCCGCAGGCGGCAGCACCGGTTTTTCCATAACGTATTCCGACTATTGGACTGCCGTTGGTAATGATGGTGTCTGGTTTAGTGAAGATGATGTGGTGTCCCATTATGTGAAAACAGAGCGCAGCATCAGCGGCGGCTCACGCGCGACTACGTACATCGATCCCGGTACGGACGGCAACTGGTTGACAGCGGATGATACGCCCGCGGAGTACAGAGCAGCGGATTTTGTTCGCAATGGCGTGTTGATTGCCTCTGCGGTGTTTGTCGGTCCTGGTGCCGATGGCGTCTGGTTTAGTGAGGATGATCGTTGCGAGAATTATTCCAGCAGTGTGCAAGTCAGTGATGTGGAGAAACGTCAGGTATCTTACCGGCACCAAGGTGTAGACGGTTTATGCTTTACGACGGATGATGTTGTAGGAGAATATACTCAAACTATCAGTGAAGTGACGGGTGAGTTATCGCGCCAGATCCGATTTGGCCAAGCGGGTGAGGATGGTATTTGGTTTACGTCGGATGATATTCCGGACTATTACCGCAGTTATGGATTTCAACGCAATGGTTTGGAGATCAGCGAAGCCCGGTTTATCCACCCCGGCATGGACGGTTTGTGGTTTAGTGAGGACGACGTTCCTATTTCTTACGTCGAGCAGCGCCGCAATGCTTCAGGAAATGTGCAGCTGAGCACCAATGTAGTCAGTGCCGGTGTGGATAGTCAGTGGTTTACGATAGATGATGTTCCCTCTCAATATACTCGGTACCGGTTTGATGCAAGTACTTTTACTGTTGATCATGCCCAGTTTAACGGGCCGGGACCGGATCAGGTATGGTACAACTCGGATGACGAGCCTGTGCAATATTCCATCAGCAATCAAGTGATCAATGGTGTCAACGTAAGTTCGGCGATTTTGATTGGTCCTGGGGTCGATAGTATCTGGTTTACTCCGGATGACGAAGTTCGGGGCAGCTACCGGGTTTTTGTTTCCAGTGGAAACGGGTTTAGGTTTCGCAATATTGATTACGGGTCACCCGGGGCGGATGCGGTGTGGTTTACCTCAGATGACGAACCCCAATCTTACTCGCAGGAAAGTGTGGATAACAGTGGCAATTACGTAAGGCGCGGTCGTTACATCGCCAGTGGCTCGGATGGAGTCTGGTTCAATGACGATGACATACCTGAGAGTTATGTCACACAGCAGCGCAATGCTCAAAATTTGTTGTCCGTGGAAACCACCTACGTGGCGCCGGGTGCTGACAGCCAGTGGTATACGAGTGATGATGTTCCCAGTCAATACAAGTCCTATATCTACTATAGTGATGACAGTTTGGATAAAGTTGTCACCTATGTTGCTTCGGGCGATGATGCTGTTTGGTTTTCAGCAGATGATGTGATTTGGGAATATACGGGTCGATTGATCGATACCCAAGGGAATGAGACTCGTCGGGCTCATTTTGTGGCGCCTGGTGTTGACGGAGTTTGGTTAAACGGAGATGACGTTCCGGCTTCTTATGTGGACTATCGGCGCGACGGCGGGGGCAATCTGCTGATAGAAGCGACGATAATTAACCCCGGTGCTGACGCTCAATGGTTTACACAGGATGATATTCCCCGTCGATATACCCGATACGGTTTTGTTGCCGGAGATTTTACTGTGCAGAGAGCGGATTTTAGTGGTCCCGGACCGGATTTGTTGTGGTACACCATGGATGACGATGTGGTGTATTACCGAATTCGCAATACACTGGTTAATGGTTTGAACGTGGTCTCGGCAACGCTCAACGGTAAGGGGGCCGATAATACCTGGTTTACCCTGGATGATCAGGTGCAAGGGTCGTATTTCGTGTTTACGGCTAATGGTCCCGGATTCAGATCGCGCGAAGTTCACTATGCCGCTTCCGGTGCGGATAATTTATGGTTTACCGCCGATGATATTCCTTCGTTCTACACGCAGCAGTTTGTCGACGACAGCGGTAATTTGCTCAGAAGCGGGCGCTATGTAGACAGTGGTGTTGATGGTATCTGGTTTACCGGCGATGATGTGCCCGAGACCTATACGGTGCAAGTGCGCAATGCTCAGAACTTGTTGTCCACGGAAATCACATATGTGGGAGTGGGGGAGGATAACCAATGGTATACCAGTGATGATGTTCCCAGCGCCTATGTTGCATATACCTATCATGCCGATAACAGTTTAGATAGAAGGGTTTCCTATACGGGAGCCGGCCCCGACGGCGTATGGTTTACAGCAGATGATGTAGTGCGGGACTACATTGGGCGGTTTTTGGATGCCCAAAATCGAGAATTGCGCACGGTCTATTTTGTGGATTCCGGTGCAGATGGCGTTTGGTTCACTTTAGACGATGGATTGGGGCGTTACATTGAACGCATCTACGATGTATTGGGGCAGTTGTGGCGCTTGGTTACTATTGTTGGTCCGGGTGATAATCAGACTTGGTTCAATAGCGACGATGTCATAGATAGCTATGTAGAATTCATACACACTGGAAATAGCGTCACTAGTGTACAATTTAACGATCCGGGGCCGGACGGCGTCTGGTTTACAATGGATGATCGATTTTTGTAGCGAAGGGATTGCTTTTTATGTGTGGCGTTCATTACGGTTTCCCGGTGGATTGGGAAGAATGCAAACGAAAAGGTAGCGCCGTTGAATAGTGTGTGGTTTGAAGATCGGCAAGTAATCCTGAAACACTCAGAACGCCCGGTACCGGCCTCGGGACAAGCTTTGATTAAGGTGTTGTTGGCCGGAATTTGTGGTACGGACTTACACCTGCTTCACGGTTATTACGATTTCCGTGGTACACCGGGACATGAGTTCGTGGGTGAGGTGATCGCTGCGCCGGACGATCCTGTCTGGGTGGGTAAGCGCGTGGTGGCTGACATTAACATCGCTTGCGGTCGGTGCCGTTTTTGCCTCAGGAATCATCCTCATCACTGCGAACACAGACAGGCTTTGGGGATTTCCCAGGCAGGGGGTGCTTTTGCGGAGTACCTGGTGTTGCCATTGGTGAACCTGTATGCCGTGCCGGACAATGTGAGCAATGAAAAGGCTGTTTTTGCCGAACCGTTGGCCGCGGCAGCCCACGTGTTGGGCGCTATGGATCTCCAGGCCGACTCTAAAGTGTTATTACTGGGAGCGGGTAAGCTGGGCTTGTTGATTGCGCAAGTGTTGGCGTCCGCCGGTTACCATTTGGACGTTGTGGCCCGGTATGAAAAACAATGCCTGCTGTTGCAACAGTTCGGCGTAACCCCTGTGCAGGAGCATGAATTAAGTCCCCAATCCTACGCATTTGTGGTCGAGGCAACCGGCTCTGCCTCCGGTTTTTCCACGGCTTTGCAATGCGTAGAGGCGCAAGGCTGCGTTGTATTAAAGAGCACCTTTCATGGCCGTTTGCAGCTGGAGGCGTCCCGCCTGGTGGTTGATGAACTCCGTATTGTAGGTTCCCGTTGTGGTTCAATCGCGCAAGCGTTGGACTTGTTGAGTCTCGGAGTCGTAGATCCGAGACCTTTGATTGATGAGATTTTTCCATTGGTTCAGGCCGCAAAGGCGTTTGAAACAGCGGCGCAAAAGGGTGTCTTAAAAGTATTGTTGCGCGTGTAGGGGGTATTCGTGACAAGAATTAAGCAGGTGATTCTTATTCGCAAAGATTTGAGAATGCGTCGGGGCAAGGAAATTGCCCAGGGCTCACACGCCAGCATGGCATTTATATGTCGTCGTATCCGCCCGGCGCAAGCAGAGCCACAAGTTACTTTGCTGCTGTCGAAGGTGGAGTTGGACTGGATTGAAGCCGGTATGGCTAAAGTCTGTCTTCAAGTCCAGTCCGAGCAGGAGTTGTTACAGTTTCATCAGGCCGCTTTGACTGCAGGCCTCACCAGTGAAATCATTCGGGATAGTGGTCGCACCGAGTTCAACGGTGTACCCACGCTTACCGCCTGTGCCATCGGACCGGACGCGGCAGACAAAATCGACCCTATTACCTCCGTTCTCAAACTCTACTAATCAAGCCCCATTGCGTGGGGTGCCGAGTTAAACCTCCTCCGAGTTGACCTGGATCATATTTGTCGCCTTGCGTTGCCGTACAATGGGCGAAAAAGCGGGAGGAAGCTGCGATGCAAGAACAAGGGTCAACGCCTCGATACGCGATTCGTCTGGTGGCTGTGGTGGTGATTGCGGCATTGGTCTTTTTCCTCGGGTTGCGTTTGTTTGTGCCCGAAGGCTCTAAACTCACCGGGTCTTACGATGCCCAAAGTTTACCCTATATTGCGGCTGCACCTTTAGCATACGCTTCCAATTCCCAGTCTTGTGGTAGCGTCAACTGCCACAGCACAGTCTATGAGACATGGGCTAAGGGTGCCCACGGAGCGCGTCAAGAGCAGTCCAAATGCGAAGTTTGCCACGGACCTCAGGGCGATCATCCCAAACAAACTAAAAAGTTACCTAAGGTGCGCGGTGACGGTGATGTGGTCGAGTTGTGCCTGGTGTGCCACGCCCGCTTGAAAGCCCGGCAAAACACCGGTCAACCCCAAATCGTAGCGCAAGAGCATCCGGCTCCACATGAGGGGGTGTTAAAGTGTACCCAGTGCCATAACCCCCACTCACCTGGCATTGGCGCCGGTACCGTCTCTCAACAGGGAGAAACGCCTGAGGTGCAGGCGCCAGCGGCTGATAAAAACGGGGCTAAAAAGACCGACGCCGGTGCTGATGCCGCCGCCCTGGCAGCCCCCTGTTTTTCCTGTCATGGCGCTAACGGGCGTGGTGGCTTTGCACCGCCAATCGCTGCACAGTCTGCGGCAACATTAAGCGACAGGCTGAATCAGTTTCGTTCCGGTGAATTGAAGGGAACCTTGATGAACCCAATTGCTGCAAAACTCAGCGATCAAGAAATTACGGCTTTGGCGAAGTATTTGGCAGGATTGCCCTAATGGGAGGCACATATGAGCAAGCGTACAATTCCCTTGAGTCAGACGGAGCAGGGGCGGCGCAGATTTATTAAACAGGTTTTGGGGAGCTCCTTGTTGCTGGTAACCGTGCCGTCTTTGGCGTCGCGTCGCGGTGCGGACACCGTATTAATGGAGCAACACAAACAGGAGTTTCTGGAAAAATACAGTCCCAATGGATTTGATCCTTTTGCCCATCGATGGTCCTACGGTATTGATGCCTATAAATGCATTGGTTGCAATCAATGCATGACGGCCTGCAAACTGGAAAACGGTCTGCCGGGCCACCCCTCCATCAACAACCGCTGGATAGAACGCTATACCAAGCTGGAGGGAGACTCTACAGTGTATGTGGATGCCGCCACGGATCCTGCTAATATTGCCGTGTCCGATCCGGATAACTATATCTATCGTTTTGACGACCGTTACGAAAACGCCGATGTGGAATACAGTTTTTTCGTCCCGAAAATGTGTAACCACTGCAATGTACCCGCTTGTACTCAGGTGTGCCCAAAGAGCGCGACGTTTCAAACCCCCGATGGTGCCGTGTTAGTGGATGAGGATCGTTGCATAGGCTGCTTATACTGCAAGCAAGCCTGCCCTTACGGTGCTCGCTATTTGCGTCCCATTCCTGCGCGACCCGACGGGGTGACGCGGGTGGCGGGTAAATGCACTTGGTGTTGGCATCGTTTGACTCAAGGTTTGCAACCCGCCTGTGTCAGCGTGTGCCCGAGAAACGCTCTCATCTTCGGTGATTTAAATGATCCCAATAGCGATATCAGTTTGTGGATCAAACAACACGGTCGGGAGATTTTGGTGCTGAAGGCGGAGATGGGAACCCATCCGGCGGTGAAATATATTGGAATTAATGAGGAGGTGCGATAATGGAAGCCATTCATGTAACCTCGTTCACCGGTTATGTTTACCCCAATGAAACCGTTGTTGCCTGGACCATACTCATCGCGGTTTATCCTTACTTAACTGGATTGGTGGCCGGTGCATCCAGTGTCTCGGTGCTGTATACCGGCTCCGGTTTGAAGGAATATAAGCCTGTCTCTCGCTTGGCTTTGTTAGCCGCTTTTGGTTTTATGTTGACGGTGCCCATTGTGCTGCTGAGTCATTTGGGGCATCCGGAACGGGCTTTGGGGGCCATGATAACTCCCAACTTCAAGTCAGCGTTTTCCATGTTTGGCTACTTCGCCATGTTGTATAGTTTTATTCTGTTTTTGGAAATCTGGTTCGAGTTTCGAGTTTACAATGTGTTACAGGCGCGGAGTTCCACCGGAATTAAGCGGTTGTTCTACCGCACCCTGACTTTATTTGATGACAATATCAGCCCCGAATCACAGGCCTTTGATCATAAATGGATGCGCCGTATTGTCATATTCAGCATCCTGGGTGCTCACGGTTTGCATGGGTATGTGGGTTTTGTGTTTTCTTCATTAAAGTCGCGGGAGTGGTGGTCTTCGGAGTTAACCATAGTTATTTTTGTTATCTCAGCCATTGTTTCCGGTTTGGCGGCGGTGATGCTCATGTATTTGGTGGTATCGACCTATCGCAAACAAAAGGCGGATGAGGTTTGTCTGCGAGGCTTGGCATTTTATCTGATGATTTTTGCTATTTTTACTTTGTTTTTGGAGGGAGTGGAGTTTGTCAGTCTCATCTACAAAGCCAAAGAAGGAATTGGTCTGATTCTTGAGTACGTCACCGGCCCTATGTTTTACCGATTCTTCATCGTGCAGTTTCTGGTGGGAGCCGTGGTGCCCATTCTTATTTTGTTTAGTGTGTGGCGTTTCCAGCTCAGCGGCAGAAAACTTTATCTGGCCACTGCTACCGCATCCGTACTGGCTTTAGCGCAAGTATTCATGATGCGCTATAACGTGGTTATCGGCGGCCAGGAAATCTCCAAAACCATGCGCGGTTATCTGGACTATGAGGTGCCGCTAGGCGGTATTGAAGGCTCAGTGGCTGCAATTGGCGCTATTATCTTCTCCTTGTGTCTGACTTTTGTATTCGTCAAAGTGTTCACTATCGATTTTGAAGACGAATCGGTGGTGCAGGATCGGCATACGATGGAGACAAGTGGCAATAGCGGGGTAATTCCTTCTTAGTGGTTGGTAACAACGATTGATAGTGGCTCGGTTCCGAAAAAAGTACTAGAAACCATCCGGAGTGGCGAAAGTGAATATTTATACTACACTCAGTGTTGAATTGAGGCGTAGTGTATCTAACGACTTTATATCACTTGAAGGAGCGAGTCATGAAACTAAGTCCACTTACGGGGTTGGTGGTTTCGGGATTAATGGTTTTTTCCCATGCGGCAGTTTATGCGGAACAAACGGAGGTCGGCCTGGGGTATTTTAGCTTTAGCCGCGATTCGGGCGATTCAACGGCAATATATGTACAAGGCCGTTATTTTTTGGAGCCCGTCAGTAGGGGTGATAGTCCATGGTATGAGGCGGATTTTCTGTCCCACAAAAGCTCTGTGATGGGAGCTATAGGTCAAGTAACCTTGAGTAGTGGGCCTAGCGAAGATGATGGTCCCATGATGTTAGTGAGTTACCGTCATGTAGTTCCGGGATCGCTGGTAACCATTGGCTTGGAATATAAGAGTTTGGAATTAGAAGAAAGCGGGGTGACACTTGAGACTTCCGGGTTTGAGTTAAGTGGGGGCAAATACCTGAAGCCGACAATGTGGGTTGGCGCTTCGTATGAGTCTTTGACCACATCCTTGACAGGCTTCAACGACACGGATGCTACAGAATTTGGGTTGCATTATAAGAATATTCTGACGGTACAGGGTACAAAGTCAGTCAATGTGGAAGCCATGCTTGCGTCTTTATCCTTAGAGAGCGGCACAACGAAAGATAGCAACACGATAATTGAAGTTGGCGGGGATTATTACATAGATCAAAAGACCGGTATTGGTGGTAGTTTTAATATAAACAGTGGCGATAATCTCAGTAGTGAAGGAAACACTATTGAGGTTCGCGCCACTATGTATTTTACTCCCAAAATTCACGGAGAGTTGCGTTATGAGTCTTTTTCGGCCAGCGATACTACGGCGGGCGAGAACGAGTCAGGATTTGAGTTAGTGGTGGTCTCAGAATTCTAGTTTTGTCCGCCTTTGTCCCGAAATCCACGTTGCTGGATTTCGGGGCAAGTCTGCCCATTACACAAAAGACTTAGCTACTGTTTTGTTCCGGTGCCAGTTTCAGCCAGTTATCCACAACTTTATCAATGGCCTGACGAATATTGTCATTAATCAAATCGAAGTCGATTTTATAAATAACCGGTGGATGCACCCAGGAGTGTACAATTCGGCTTTTATGGTTCACTCCATCAATGGTGGCGTTCAGGTACACCACGTAAACATTTGCTCTTCGTTGCGGCGCTTCCGAGAAATAATATTCTCCGGTTTCGGACCCTTTGCAGCCAATGAGTCTAGGTTTCGGACTCAGCGCTCCCACAGCGGCGTTGAGAAGTAAGTCCGACGGAGATAGGGCCAAGCCGATGGATCTTTGGATCGCCTGACTATTAACGAAAAAAGCCAAACGCATCACTTCGATTTGTTTTCCGGTTAAACGCTCTCCCGCGACTTTATTCAAATACTGTCCCACATAATCCAGCATTTTCGGTTTCACTTCGTCATGTTCTAAGGGGTTGATGCCAAAGTGGCAGGAAAAGGTATTGCCGTGATGTTTCCAACTGGAGAGTTCTTTTGGTTCTTTTCTGTGATCCACTATTTCAAAGGGTAGTGGTTGGACCATATTGTCCGTGCTTATAACATGAATACGTGGAGCGCAACCGAAGCACAGCGGAATAAACAACAAAGCAACAAATAGTTTGTTCATGAAAAACTCTCCCTGAGGACTTTTCGTCTCTTTTGATAGGTCTATTTTATTGGCATAAATTATCCAATTTTCCGTGAAAGTGGCAATAAGCTCGAAGCGCTAGTAATAAAGTGCTAATAGGCGGATTGAATATCCTCGATATGTCCGGGTGTTACGCTATAGTTCCGAAACCAAGCTCTCGTTTAAAGGCGATACAAGGGGTATAATTTTCCCATGGAGTCAAATAATGGAGACAACAATGATCTTAAATGTATATCTTTCCGGTGAAATTCATACGGATTGGCGTCAGCGTTTAAAAGACGGCTGCAGTGAGCTTAAATTACCGGTGGAATTTACCTCGCCGGTGACAGATCATGAAGCCAGCGATGCGGCTGGAGATTTTCTCGGCCCGGAGGAAAACGGTTTCTGGCGTGACCATAAATCTGCTAAGGTTAATGCCATCCGAACCAAAACTTTAATTCAAGACTGCGATGTGGCCGTGGTGCGGTTTGGTGATAAATACAAACAGTGGAATGCCGCCTTCGATGCCGGCTATTGTGCCGCTTTGGGTATACCGTATATCACCCTGCATGACGAGGATATCATTCACCCGCTTAAGGAAGTAGACGCCGTCGCCATGGCCTGGGCAACAACGCCGGAGCAGGTGGTGGAAATATTGAAGTATGTTCTTATGGACAAATAGGGCGGGATGAAGATATGAACGCCTATTTAATCCTTGATATATCGATTCACGATCTGCTTCGATTCAGAAAATACATAAAGAAAATACCGGCGTTCATACAGAAGCATAGCGGTCGATATGTGGTCCAGGGAGTGGAGCCCATCGTAAAGGAGGGCGATTGGCACCCGCAAAGAGTGGTGGTCATTGAATTTCCAAGCCGCGACCAGGCAGAAAACTTTTTAAGCGACCCGGACGCGCAGGCCTTGTTTCAGTTACGTCACGAAACTACAACGAGTAAGCTGATCTTGGTCGATGGTTGTCTGGAGCAATGATAAATCGTTGAGTGTCGCAGGAAGTATTCGAAAGGTAGGGCTGTCGCTTTGTTTCGCATTACCACAGATTGTAGGGTGGGCACGGTTTTTTAAGCGAGAGTTGTGCCCACGCGGGCGAAAGCTGAGGCTGCCGCCTTGTTTCGTATTACCATCTTTTTTCCAGCTACGGTTGTTACTGCAAGATGGACCTGTCGGAGAGTTATGATCATTTCTGGTGTATGAGCACCTAGAAAGGGTGGCGTGCCCTTTGTTGTATAATTGTTTTCGCTGAAAAACAAACGACAAAGGAAGCACACCACATGAG